>JBDLIZ010000311.1:0-6581 GCA_039714615.1 Pseudomonadota bacterium
CTATAAAGAGACTCAGCGCTATGTTAAAAGGGTATTAGACGCTTACCAGCGTTACATAAACCCAGGCTGATGAGGCCGGTTAGTACTGGCCTATTGCCCTTGAGACGGTAGCATTCGCGCACGCACGCATCCATCCATCCTGAACGCCAGGAGGTAGGAATCACACATCTTAAACGATGAATACCCGCCGCTGGGTTCTAACCAACACCTGAGTACCCCGCCTCAATAGGCTCCGGAAATTGAAACAACTCAGTGGAATACCGCGCTCATATGCATACTTGTTCTCGGGGCTATGAACTTAGTCATCAAAACCGAGGGCAAACAATAATGCTCGTTGCAATTGGTCCATTTTCTCTGGCGATAGGGTTGTAATTAGCGAACCTATCCTCCCTCTAGAGACCGTTTGAATGTGGTCAAGATTGATGGCACAGTCTCTTGCCATGCCATCGAGCGGGGATAAGAAAACCTCTGAGGGAATATCACGAATTGTGGTGGTCACCGGTGCCACTGTAACTTCACCGAGATATTCAATAATGCTGTCCCGGGTCAGAATAACCACGGGCCTTTTTTTATCTGGTTGGACGAACCTGTACCATCGAACCTCACCACGGCGCATCACTCAGCCCAAATCTGTTCGTCTTCCCAATCGCTGAACTCACCAGGCTCTACCGGTTTACGAGCATATCCTTGCCGATGCCTTGCTTCCATCTCCCGGTACTGGACCCGAATCAAGGCCGCACGGAAGGCTTCCCGGGCAAACGCAGATCGCGTCGTACCTAATCGCTTGACCGCTTGATCAATTTCCCGCACTAGCTCTTCGTCTAAAGTCATTTGGACCGTTCTCATTGATCGTCTCCAGAAGACATATTAAGTGATAGCTATTATTATAGCTATCATAATCAGCCCTCACAAATAACTTAACTGGAAGTCCTGCTCCACTACCCCTTAAAGACCATGGGGATATTGGAATTACAGAAAATGGGATTGCACAGATAGGATGGGGTTAATGAATTCTAGCAACGCAGGTTAAGCAGAGTCTTACGCAGCAGGGTCTGGTCTAGGAGCCTGCTGCTCATATGTACGGACCTCGCCGTTTTATCCGCGGAGCAACGAGAAAAACGACCTCAATACCTAATCCGAAACCCCCGCAACGACTCATATGCAAGAGCCTCACACTCCACCGCGCTAACCTTGGCATGGGCAGGCCCTCTCGACAGCCATGCCTTAAGCCCTTCCAGGGCCTGGAGTTGGCCGCAAGCATGCACCTCCACCCGCCCATCGGAAAGATTGCGAGTATAACCGGTCAACCCCAATTGCTCGGCCTGTTCGCGGACGCTGGACCTAAAGAAAACCCCCTGCACCCGGCCACTGACATAACAGTGTATGCAGGCGTCGTTTTGAATGATGTCCATCATTTTTTAAATACCCATGACGGATGGGTTTTCAGGAATGCAGAGTGCGTCGAGTTTGCCGTAGAGCAAGGCGGAATGCGTAGGTCATAGTTTTTACTATGGCTTTCGTGTTCCAACGCCGCTATACGGCAAAAACGGCGTGCTAGGTAACCGGAAAACTCATTCGTCATGGGTATAAGTAGAGCGCTTGCCTTCGACCAGCTGAACGTATCCCTCCAGTTCAGCGAGGGTCACCGCCCCCATATGAATCTTCGTGACTTCCCCTCGAGGATTGATGATAAAGGTGGTGGGCAAACCGAACACCCTGCCCAATGGGGTTTTGAGCGTCGGCTTCATACGTAATATTGGGTAGTCGATGAACTGTTCTTCGATGAATCTTAGCAGCTCCGATTCTCTCAGCTCTTCGAAGTTCACACCGATGACAACCACGCCCTGGTCCTTAAAAGTCTCATTGAAAAGCAATAAATCGGGAATCTCTTCCAGACAGGGGGGGCACCAGGTTGCCCAAAAATTCAGTATCACCCACTGGCCACGATAATCCGAGAGTTGGTGGATACGTCCATTTACATCGGGCAGGCGCAGTTCCGGGACTCCCCAGACCTGGGTGGGGAGAATACCCAAACAAAACACGGCCAGGAGAAAAAGGGAATTGATACGATGAGCAAATCGAGGCATGGCCATCATGGACCCTTCTCAATTGCCTTTGACCGTGCCTCCAGGGCATGAGTTTTGGCTTCCAGAGCTCGTTCTCGTGCCTCCAGAAAGTCCCCCATTTGCAGGGCCGATTCGGCACGCTCGATATAGGTCTGTGCCTTGCCGTATGGCAAGGGGGCCTTATTATGCGCCCCAGCGGCCTCGGCCGCTTGCAAGGCTTGGCGGGCATCGCTCATTTCCTGCACGGGGGGGGCGGTAGCACAACCGCAGCAGATCAACACCCCGAGGGTTAACACCAGCACGATCAAATTCTTGAAATGATTCACCGACATACACAGTTACAGAAAATTAAAAAATTGGCTTATACTATGTGGGCTTAATGCCTAGGTATATTATCTATCTATTTGGGAAATGTCCTCATTTTAATACAATAGTATCCGATCAATCGACCGAAATTATCACTGCCAATTTATACCGTCAAGTTTTCAACCACATCAGGAGGACCTTAGAGATGATCAAAACAAAATCCCAAATAACCATATTCCATAATCCTCGCTGCTCGAAGTCACGTCAAACGTTGAATTTACTGAAGGAACAGGGTGTGGAACCGGAGATATTTGAATACCTTAAGACCCCTCCTGATAAAGGGAAACTAAATGAAATCTTGAACCTACTAAATCTACAACCACGAGACCTAATGCGCAAAAAGGAGAAGGTCTACCAGGAGCAGGCCCTATCGAACCTGGAACTGAGTCGAGATCAGTTGCTGGAAGCCATGATTCAGTACCCGATCCTGATTGAACGGCCGATCGTGCTCGCTAAGGGTAAGGCAGCCCTGGGAAGACCGCCTGAAAATGCCTTGAAGATCCTTTGAGATGGCCCATATTCTGACCCTGTACTATAGTCGATATGGCGCCACGGCACAGATGGCGCGACGGGCGGCTCGTGGCGTCGAGGAAGTACCAGGTATGGAGGCTCGTTTGCGAACCGTGCCCGCCGTATCGTCGGCATGCGAAGCAACCGAGGACAGCATCCCGGATGCCGGCCCTCCTTATGTCACCCTTGAAGACCTCGCCACCTGTTCAGGGCTGCTGCTTGGGAGCCCAACACGATTCGGCAATATGGCGGCGGCGTTGAAGTATTTTCTCGATCAGACCAGTGACCTGTGGCTGGCAGCTTCACTCGCCGGAAAACCGGCAGGCGTGTTCACTTCCACCGCCAGCATGCATGGGGGGCAAGAAACCACGTTGATTTCAATGATGTTACCGCTGCTGCATCATGGGATGCTGATCGTTGGATTGCCCTACTCGGAATCCGCCCTCATCACCACCCAGTCCGGCGGTACACCCTATGGTCCCAGCCATGTTGCCGGCATCGATAACAAGGCGCCGTTGAGCGTGGAGGAAAAACAACTGTGTTTGGCCTTGGGGCGACGTGTAGCTGAGATTGCACACGCCCTGGAGGGGAATAAAACGCATGATTAGATTGGCCCGATGGTGCACACTGCTAGGATATATTTCTCTGCTGTGCACAATCATCATCTGGAATGGCTTGGTGTCTCCGCCAGTACAACTATCCACGCTACTCGTGTTACTGATCCTAGTAACGCCATTATTGTTTCCCGCGCGTGGACTTTTGCTTGGAAATCCTTACACCCATGCCTGGAGCGGATTTCTCGCATTGGGTTATTTCATGCTGGGCGTAAGCAGTATTGTAATCGAAGCAGAACGCAACTACGGCATCTTTATGAGCATTAGCAGCCTAGCATTTTTCAGTGGAGGCGTCTTTTTTGCCCGACATCAATCCAGACGGTTAAGGGCGCAGATCATGGGCGGTGTACAGCGATAATCCCTAACCGGACAATACAGACTTGATAAAAGGCACGGTGAGCCGGCGTTTTGCCGCTAACGAACTCTCATCCAACCGGTCCAACACCTGCAGTAAGGAGACGAGATCGCGTGGGAAATTATTCAACAGGTAGCGTCCGACCTCATCGGAGAACACTATCCCCCTTTGCTTGGCATGGGCCCGCAAGACATTGAGTTTGCCGTTGTCATCCAGAGACTGAAGTTTGAATACAGGCCCCCATACCAGCCTCGATTCCAGATCCGCCAGCCCGGTCCTGAGGTACGATGGATTCTGTTGAGAGGCCAGTACCAGACTGTGCCCGGCCTGCCTTGAGACATTGATTAGATTGAACAACCCCAATTCCCACTCGGGTTTGCTCACTATGACGTCCAGATCATCGACACAGACCAGCGCCAATCCACCGAGATCACTCAAGATCGCTGCATCACCTGTTTCGAACATCCGCAAAGGTAGATAGACACTGCTCATGTCCCGGCGGCTGAATTCCTGGCATAAGGCTTGGAGAAGGTGAGTTTTACCCGTGGCAGGCGCCCCCCAAAGATATAACTGGCTCTCCACCGCCCATTGAATGCTACGATTTGCCATGGCAGCAAGACTGTTCACCGCCTCGGCATTCGGGCCACTATAGTAAGTGTCAAAGGTTGCCTCGCTACTGCGCCGTACATTGAGCACCAGTTGAGGGCTGGCAGTGGTCATGGGGGGACCATTCGGGTTAGATTTACCCCTGCCGGATGACATGGAGACAAACCTTCCTCGCTACCCTCGATGGTCTTTTTTTCCCTGAGCTGCAATACCCTTGTCTACCAAGGCCGACATCCATTCTTTACTCCACATCCTTTTGCAACTCTTTGCGCGCTCGGCTAGACCAATCAATGACGTATCCAAGACCACTGGTAATGGTCGTAACCAGGGTTAATCCGATAAGGATTTGGAGAAGGAGTGAGGGTAGACCTACGAGCTGATCGAAAATAACGGCCAAAACAAGAATGATTTGCGCGACTGTATTCAACTTGCTGAGCAGACTTGGCACCATATTCAAATGGCGAGTCAATACGTGGTATGCCACCGCTCCACCCAAGATGATGACATCCCTAAGGATTACCAATATCACCAACCAAATAGGTATTAAGCCCAGCCACCCCAAGGTGACATAGGCGCTGATGAGCATGGTCTTGTCCGCCAAAGGATCCATGAACTTACCAAGATTCGTCTGCCAACCATACCTTTTGGCCAGATAACCATCTAGAGCATCCGATGCGCCCATGAGCGCAAAAACCCCCAACGCAGGGGTAAACCTCCCCTTGAGCAATAACCAAACCATGAGCGGGACGAGCAAAAAACGTGTCCCCGTAATTAGATTAGGGATCTGTCTACCCCGCATTACTCCCCCGGCAACAATTGATAATGCAACGACAAGGACGCACGATTCTCAATCGAGGAATCCGTTTCCAATGAGGGTGGAATTGAGGTTGGTATCGCTGCCTTGTTGAGTACGCCTCCCAGATCGATCAGTCGCTCCAGATCCTGAGACGCCCCCCGCAAGTACAACCAGAACCCGACTCGCCCCGGTTCGACACGAAACAGGCGATAACGACTCACATGAGCCAAGCCGTCAATATAGCCCAACAGACGAGCATAGTCCTCCAGACCCTCAACGCCATCCACTACCAGAACCGCGGTGAGCCCTTGCTGGGCCTGATAGTTGACAGCCAGACGGCTGGAAAGCACCTCAGCCAACTGCGTGATGCCCTCTGCCACCACGGCATTGAAACCTTGGCCTTTGGAGGACCAATCCGTGGTTTCCTCCTTCGCATAGAGCCGCCAATCTATCTTCCAAAAATCATTGCGCATCCCCTTGGCCCGAGCTATGAGTACGACATCCGGTCGGTAACGGTCCGAAGCCTGGCGCAGCCGTTGATCAAATCCCCCAATCACATCGGCAGCGCTCACAAGATTCCTGTCTTCTAGATCCAGCAGTGGGAATATCACCGGTATCGCAAGTTTTTCCGCTACTGTATTTATTTGCTCATAGATCTCGAAATCGCCACCTTCACCCGCCAAGTACCGGCTACCCTCGGTCTCTATAGCCAGCCACAACAATACGGCAGGACGTTCCTTACCCCATATAGGCAATGCGGCCTTAATAAGGTCTCTTTCCAAGGCCTTACCGTCAAAACGAACCCACAAGTTCAATTGTGCAGGCTCATCGTCGGTTTCCATATAGCGATATTGCTGAACATAACGACTGGAGTTTTTGAGTATACCCCTGACTTCGCGCTGTTCGATGACCCTGCTCTTGCCCGTAACCCGCACCAGTATGACACTAAGCGCCTCTTTAAAGGCCAGTTTCAGCTGGTTATTTCCCCGGTTCTGCACAGGGACCTTGATATCATGCAGACCCTTGACCTCAACGGCAAATGCAGCAACCGGCATAAGGACCAGGACAGCTGAGAGCACCATTAACACTACCGGGCTAACCCGTCTATACAAGGACGACATAAGGGATTGGTGTTGATATAGAATTGTCGAATCGTAATACCATAAACAGACCACAGTTACCTGCCCCGAGGATGGTTTTTCAAGACTCCATGGTATGGAGATTTTGTACCTGGACAATGGCCTGTTAACAGGCCATTTGTCATAGTC
>JBDLIZ010000312.1:0-6581 GCA_039714615.1 Pseudomonadota bacterium
ATACGCTTCGGCGTTCTCTATACCCCAAGTGCTCATCCTGGCTTTGAAGCCACTCGAGCATAAGGTGATATCGGGAAATACTGTCATTAACTTCATTTGGCCAATGATCCTGTGAGAAAGTTGTCATGAATCCCGCACCGATCTTCCAGCACATGGCTTTTGGCCTTTGGAGCCCTTGTTCACCCCTGGTTGGATAGATACCCACACCAAGACCGATAGTTGGGATCTCTTCGATGTCAGCGCTGATAATTCGCCTATCTAAATTGGCGCGAATATTCGAGATTCGACACAGAATTATGTCTTTTTCCAGGTATACCGACACCCGGTTTTCAAAAGTACGGCAAAGCGTTTCGTGAATACACATCGACCAGGTTCCTGGACAAAGTCGCGCCGAAGGACCGGCAAACTTCTCACAGCATGGTCCTGGATCCTCTTCGTCAGCAACAATGACCGAGGACACCAGATTGGCGTCGCCCCTGTAATATGTCAAGAAAACCAGGTGGTATGCATTTTCTGGAAGGACACCCCCCCCTGCACATATGTGTTCGATATTCACATTAAATCAACGAGCTTACTTGACAACGTATTGATTGTTCCCGCACTGTTGCTGAATACTTCAACCAGTTCGTTATACTGGCTTAACAGCCTGTCGTCGCTAAATATAAGTTCGTCATTCTCATACGACCACATGTCTTTGTTCACCTGTAGAAGATCCAGCATCTGAATCATGCCATTCCCGTACTCAATATGTGCACGCATAAGCGGTTCGAATATCGGCTTTTGTGCAAGATATTGCTCTGTTGCACCATTCACAGCCCCGCTAAAAGTCGCATTTTCTTCTTCCAACACACTCAACCGCTTTATTAAATCGGGAACCGAGTTGGCTTGGTAAATGCTGTAGACTTTAGTATTTTCAACATAGAGATTCAAAACATTTCTTTGGTAATCAAACTCCTCATCACTATTCAAGAGCGAATAATCAAGAATCCTTGGTGACTGAGCAGCATTGAATGAATCTTTCCATTTTTGAGCGGCTAACTGAGCCTCACCGACATATCCATTCATAATTATGTAAAACTGTTTTTGTGCCCCTTCACTTGCTTCGGACAAGTCACCAAATCCGTGTTTTATAGAATCTACATATTTATCGCGTGCATCATCTAATTCTTCCGGATCCTCAATACTAGAAATATTCCTTTTGAATTTTTCTCGCTCCTCCCCGAACTCACTAAGCACCTGAGACGGTTTAGTGTTATCCCCGAACTGCCAAATTTGCCCTAGAATAACCAGCGTCAGTACAATATTAAATGTCCAGCTTCCACCCTTTTCTTTTCTTCCCGACAACCACCAGACAATCAAGGCAATTAATGCTGGAATCAGAAAATATCCTATTAAACTTCCTGTTAATCTTCCTATTCCGTATGGAGTAGGCTCGGACATTGCGACAAAAGCCCCAAAGGATAATACTGCGACAACTGAAAAGTATATCTTGTTGGATTTCGATAGTGTGTACATCTGCTCCCCCTTAACAGTTCACCCCTGAAAAACAATAGAAAACAATTGTCAGTCCGGATCTGGACTTCCTTACTGTAGTGTCAAATGGCGTACCCAGGTCAGTCTGTTCACTTGCCCAAGATCTGTCGAAAAATATCGAGACCCTGCTTTATGATTTGATCTTGCGGTTGTTGTTCTGCAGCCGCCTTGCGGCGTTGCTCATCTCGCCGCTGACGTTCAATTTCCTGACGTTGTTGTTCCGTAATACCCGTGGTTTTAGAGTGTCGCGGAGGAGGACTTCTTTTCAATCCCCTATTGGCCGCAGACTCCAGGGCCAGATAGGTTTTTCCATCAAGTTGCCCCGTCGCATTGAGCCGCCCATCCGGATACCAGTGCTGAAACTCGCGTAACGCAGCCTCAGTCGTGCGCCCCCAAAGCCCGTCTGCAGGTCCGGGGGTGAATCCAAGCTGCTTGAGCCATCGCTGGGCGGAACGTACCCTGTCATCGGTGCTATCCACACCAGGTTGTTCCTCCTGCTCGACAGGGCCTGCAGACCTTGCTCCTGCTTCCATATCTTTTTTCTCAGGCTCGACCTGTGTAACTTTTCTGGTCGAGACCTTCACGGACTCAAGGACCAACTCTTCTGCTTCATCCGCTTCAATACTGATTTCTTTAACGATCTTTGGGTTAGCATCAACTTCAACACGATATTGTCCCACGGGCAGTTGTATTTGGTCGCCGCCAACCTGACCTTTATGCACCTCGTTACCCTGCATATCTAAAACGACAAATTCAGCCGCCAATGCCTTGGCCATCGCCTGTGTTAATTCCCCGGTTTCGGAAGCATAGAAAAAAGCTCCTCCCGTTTCGGCAGCAACCTCGGAGAGCTGATGCTGGATTGTTTTGTCTTTGACACCAAAGCCAACAATATTCACAGTAACCCGAATGCCTTTCTCTTTTAATTGTTTAACGACATTTAGCGGATTCAGTGGATCATCAGGTGATTCAGCACATTTCTCCTCTCCATCGGTAATAACCAACGCCAGATATGATGAACCCGTATCGTTCTCTATAATTTCACTCAGCTTTTTCAATGCGCCACCGATGGGAGTTTGCCCTTTCGGTGTTAAGGATTTCACTTCAGATAGAAGTCTTTTTCGATCCAGAGAAGCAAATGGCACCAGGGTTTCAATATCCTGGCAGCTTTTTTCCTTGGGTTTTCTAGGATACCGATGCCCATAGGCAATCAATGCTGTTTGTGTACCATCGGGTAATTCAGACAAGACATCCTCCAGTGCCGTGTAAGCCGTTTTATTGCGACGTTTTCCCGCACTGTCTGTTCCTGCCATAGAACCTGACGAATCAAGAATGATACCGATGCGTCGCGAGGCTCCCGTAACAATGGCTGATGTATTTTCAGGTTGTTCAGGCAGCACCACTTTCAGGAATCCGGTACGGTCCTCGGGTTTAACATCAATCGTATAAGCAACAGGCTGCCGAAGTTTGTCTCTAATAGATGCGAATAGCTGTAGAACCTCTTCTGAATCATTTGTTTCAAGCGCCTCGCCGCCGGTCGCTTTCCCCCAGGCTTCCAGCATCTGTTTTGGACTCAAACCAATAGCTGGATTATAGTTTCCCATTCCAGAGCCCAATGCGATTGAGTATACTTGCGCCCTGCCGCCTTCTATAGCATTCCATGTCTCAAAATAAGAGATCTCAGAAGCTGAATCTGCCCCATCAGACAAGAGCAGGATGACCTTATCTCCAGCATCATTCCCCATTTGATCTAAACCGTATTTCAGACCGTCATACAAAGCGGTCCCACCTTTCGCCTTAAGGCTGTTTTTAGCAAAAGAGCTGACCAATTCTGCCTTGTCATCAGTTAATGACTGAATGGGTTGTATCTTGTCGCTGAACTTGATCAACTCGACTGACTCTTTAGCCTGCTTGGAGTTAATAAATGCTCGCACGGCCTTGCGTACATCGTCAACGCTGTATTCCATGCTACCACTATCATCCAGTATGGCGACTATCTTTGGGTGCGGACGATGTACTTCTAATGTATAGCTGCCCGGTGCCAATTGAACGTTAAATTCTCTTTGCTGGATAGAAGGAGATACATCCAATACTTTATCCCCTGCAACATTATTTATGATGACGTTGACTGCACTGGCACGGGTTGCTGACAGATTGATTCGCATATTCCCGGCATTTTCATCATGCGCACTAAATTGATATTGATGATGGTCACCTGGTTCTTTCAAATTTGAAGCAAGTGAGACTGGAATGGCATGCTCTGTTCCCAATTGAGTACTTCTGGATTCTACTGTTTCCTCAATCTGAGAGACCGCAACCTCCTCAATGGGGTTTTCAGTCAAAAGTTTATAGTTCTCGTAAACTTCAACTGATATTGGACCAAGGGTGGCTCTTGTCTTTTTCTTCTGAGTATCAACAATTGTCAATTTGAGGAAACGTATCGGCGTATCCGTTTCAACAGGCAATATCAATGCCTTGCTAGTCTCCTTCCAGCTAAAGATACCCAGTTCACGATAACCGTCTAGCGGGTTCTCTGATCCAGAGCCTTCAACCAGTATCTTGACCGGCATACCCTCACGATAGTCAGCAGGAGGTGGAGCAATAAAAAGTTGCTTTATCCTGAGCGTATTCCAGTTCTTAAAAGCAAAAATAAAGCTTTGATCAGGAGAATTGTCAGCGGCGGCCCAGAATGGATAATTCCCTTCAAATAGAGGATTTTCCGTGCTTAATGTCAATGCACCGCCCAGTATATTCGCAGCCGAAAAATCGTTGGAATAGTCTTTGGCGTTACGCCTGACCAGTTTCCCTCCCAGGGCAGGCTGCAAAACATCAACCGGAATTTGATTTACGATTGATTCTTGTGCATTTTTGGTTTCGTAAACAGCTATCTCACCCACGGCGACGGCTTCAGCCCCATGAGATCGAGGAAAGCGCAACCTGACACCTTTAACCTTCCTCGCTTCAGGTAGTGGTATGTACTGTTCATTGTAAACAGCAGCAAGTACATAGGGCTTACTATACTCAGACCATGAGGCTGTAGAGCTGGATGGATCATCCCCGGTAAAGGCAATCTCTACAGAAACAGGCATCCACCTCACATCGGTGACATCAAGAAAGCCCGACCTGGGTACTGTACTATTTATCCCGATACCGGAAATATTGGTGGGTTTATCACTTGCCAGGCTCAGTGTTACTACGGGAATTTCATGTTCTTCGCTCTCCCAGCCAGAAGAGCCTTCACCTTGGTAGGGGCCATTCACTCGCCCATCTATCAGGTTTTCTGCATCCCAATCCCGGCTTGGATACTGGCTGGATACATGGACAATCTTTCCACCCAACGCACTTAAAGCAATGTTAACCCCCAGGTTGTCAAAAGAATCTGCCGCAGCTTCCAGTATCGAGGTGTAACCTCTCATTGATGCTTCGACCACCTGTAAAGCCTCCAATTTCAAATGCGTTTTTTCATTTGGAGAATCAACAACAAACTCGATTTGAATGCCCCCGGCATCGACATCGTACAATGGGGTTTTCCACCATCCTCGCTTTTCTGGGACTAAAAGCGGCTGCCTGTTAACGAGAGTGGTTTCTTCTCCATTTATCGCGTAAACATTCAGTTTTATGTCACCGCTGGATCCGTCAATATAGAATCGCGATTGCTCCAGCTTTGCTGTTTTCTCACCATAAAATCCCAGTTCAAACGTGGCGGGAAACTGTTTAATGGTGCCCTTGTATTTCCGGGTAAATTCTTCCAGGCTCTTGCTGTCAGCGTCAGGGTATTTTATTAAGGCAACTCCCTGATGTGGATGTGCTAAATCTTTACCCTTTATGGGCTCAGAATATGAGTCCACCCCAGCCGACCGTAGTGCAATAGTATCCAGAATGCTGGAAGCATTTTGTGCGACAGACTCAAACACCTGTATTTCTCCCAAGTGATGCCATTCCACAGTTTTGGGAAATACTATTTTTATTCGGCGTGCCGGTCTGGGTGTTTCCAGTACAGCCAGGCGCCTGGCGTGATCAGTGGAAAAACTGAATGTACCAATAGAGTTGAAGTCGTCATCTGAATCAGTCGCAGAACAAAATACTTCAAATGTAGAGGGGGGGCTATCATGTCCACTAATTAACTGCACGGCATCAATATAAACAGGCTTGTTACCTGCCAGATTGATTATAATAGTGCCTCCCCCCTCTCCAATGCTTAAGGTGAATGTATTTTCTATTACACCATTTAACAAAGAGCTTGATTGTTTATACCTATATATTTCTTCTGTTGCCTCAATAACTTCACCGCCAAATCGAGACAGCGCCAGATTGTTCTTAAAATCTGGAACGTGATCGTTAGTAAAGGCATTTACTTCATTTACTTGCAAAATATCATTGACGGTACTGGATTTCGCCACCAGTCGAATGGCTGCAGACTCCTCATTATCCAGTTCAACCCGGACCAAACCTTGATAGTCCCTGTCGGTGTAATCTTTAAGAAGTTTCCAGTTTTCACCATCAACCGTTGACTCCAGGCTAAAGCGAAATGATTCATTTTTCTCCGACAGTTGAAGATAGATATCAATCGCATTTAACTTAAATGCCTTTGGAAACAGGATTTCGCCCGGCTGTTCAGGTTTAACTTTACCGTAATATGGATCATCAGCATTGTCATCAATAGCTCTAAAAGGCTGGTTATAACTATCAGTAGAAGTCCATAGCATATTGGTGACAATGGCTCCATTTTTACTGGAAGCGACATCGGTAGCGTTTAGGTTTGTTGTGGTGTCTGTAATGTCCGTTCCTGAAGCATCCTGATCGATACTCAGGGCGTTCAATGTAGAGGCTTCCGTCAGTGCGTTATCGGGCTCCGTTTCATAGTAAGTTGACTCCCTTGCCTGCACTGAGTAAATAATGCTCAGAAGGATGACGATTGAGGTCGGCCATGAGAGTTTTTTCATTATTCTATTCTGGTCTTACCCACAAAAAGTAGACACGGTTAATTGCTCAAACTGCTGTTCATATTCATGCGGGCTAACATAGCCAATGGATGAGTGTCTCCGCACACG
>JBDLIZ010000313.1:0-6567 GCA_039714615.1 Pseudomonadota bacterium
GGCGCGTATCAGTCCTGCATGCTCTAGCGGGCTCAAGTTGGCCATCCGTGCCACCCCTGACGATGAGGGTACGATCCCCACACCGGCTGGCCCCAGCAGGATAATTTCCTCTAATCCATGCTTGCCATCGAGCACATGAGAAAGATTAACTTTCGGCTTCAAGCCCAGTAGCACATCCACATTGGCGAGTCCCAGATCGGCATCAAGCAACATGACGCCTCTACCACCAGCGGACATCGCTACCGCCAGATTCACCGATATAATCGTTTTGCCCACTCCACCTTTGCCGCTAGCTACGGCCATCACCTGGACGGGGCGCGGACTATGAGTCCGCCGTGGAGCTAAAATCTCATTGACAGGGGTGCTTGGTGTGGGCATTTGATGTTCTTCCCTATGGTTTCCATTCCAATGAATTAAACCTAGATCCTGCACGTGACCGTGCTTGCAGGATCTAGGTTAAAGACCGTGAAGATTCCACGACCGCTTCCCTATTCCAATGCGCTGCCCACATTCTGCAAAGCTAATAACTGGCAATGCACACTGGAATTCTATACTCGTTTCAGCACTCTCACTCGGTTGTTGAACCCTGGCCATTTTCCATCGATTATCCCGGACTTTATCGTTAGGCCAGCGGATCATAGCCGCGGGTTTCCGTCCCGCATATTAGTGAACAGTTCAACGCAGCCAACAACACCTCAACGTGCAGGCGTTACATTAATTCGGTTATATTGATCTTGTGGGTGGGCGCTGTGCATTTTTAGATTGCTTGCCTCCTCTTCCCGAGCACACTAGAATAGACTAAGCAATATTCGTTCCATCATTAAATACTCTTAATAACATCCTCATGAAGTGCAGCTTGGGTAGAAACTCGAATAGATTGAAAAGAACCCATGGCGTAGTCCCGACCTTGATGAAGAACGCCGTATAATTGACTTAGCATCGGTATTTCGCCAAGGATCTGGCAATGCCATAGACCCTGAAATCCTCCTTGCAGGGGCTAGGTTTCAACATATTTTCCAGCAACTGCAGTCGATCTACAATTTAGCATCGCCGAACAGCTTAAGATCAAAAGCCTAAACCAAATCTAGCTCAGCTCATGTGCAGAACCGTCTCGTTTATCATGTCTCTAGTCCTGCTGCTGACGGGGTGCGTATCTTCGCGCACTCACCAAGCCACTTTGGCCCAGCTGGAGGATTCACGCCAGCAACACTCGAAGTCCCAGGAAGCACTGGACAATCTTCGACAGGAGTTTAATCTCACCCGTTTACGGCTTGATGATGCCCGCAAGGAATTGATTGACTTGGAGATTCGCAAACAGGATCTTCACATCACGATGCAAAGGCTCGACGCTGAGATGGTGGATTTAAACCTGCAATTGGCGATGGTGAAAGAAGTCGAGGCCGAGACCAATCGCCGTAACGAAATCCATGCCCAGTTCGTGCAGCGCTTACAGCATATGATCGACGGCGGACAACTAAGTGTACAGATCGAGTCGGGCCGCCTGGCTATTCAGCTGCCTAACAGCGTACTGTTTCAAAGTGGGCGTGCGAAACTGAATCCGCAAGGGCAAAAAACCCTTAAAAGGATTGCCGCCATACTCGCTCAGCTCGATGACCGTCGCTTTCAGGTCGAGGGACACACCGATAACCAGCCGATCAAAAGCACGAGATACGCCACTAACTGGGAGTTGTCCAGCGCCAGGGCGATCGCGGTGGTACACCTGCTGACCAAAGCCGGCGTAGCGCCACATAACCTTTCTGCAGCCGGTTATGGTGAATACCAGCCCCGCGCTGACAATGCCACCAATAGCGGGCGAAAACATAACAGACGCATTGAGATTGTGATGCTCCCTAACCTTGAAGTACTCTCTAATCAGATCCCCAGCCTGAAGCAGGAATAAGGTTTGACCTGTCACCTTGCCTTTGTAGGTACCTCGGCGATCCCTACGTCCACTGAAGGATAATGTGCTTTTATCACCTCGATAAACAAGCCTATTTGCCTATGCGGCACATCGACGAGCAACAGAATCTGCCCTTGGTCTATACCCTCTTCAAAGGCCTGGAGATGGTGATTTGGAATATCGGTGGCTACCAGTGCCGACACCAAGGCACCAAAACCGGCACCAGCCAAGGCCGTCGCCGCCACCGCAGCGCCACCGAGCGCCAGACCAGCGGGCGGGAAGGTTATGGTCAACAACCCCCCCAGCAATCCAGCAATACCTCCCACGCCAAGACCGGTTTCGATGCCATGAACAATCTCACTTTTCTGCAACATCGAGGCCTTCGGCAGGCCCTCCAAAGACTGTTCCATATTGGCAATGGCATGCATGTGTCTTCTGGATATCCCCATGGCTACCATCTCCGTAACGACACGACTACAGATTTCGGCATCCGGCAACATAAAATACATCCGCTTACTCATAGTATTCGCGTAAAATATCCGCCTTGCCCAATCGGCATCCCATTGAGTATAGCAACCTCCAGCGGCTTTGCGCTTTAAAAAACCAGGTATAATAATCGACAATGGAACAACTATGGCAGTGGTTCAATGAGCATGGCCTGTGGTTAGGCCTCTTCTCAATGGTGACATTTTTCGCCTCGCTGCTGCTGATCCCCATACTCGTGGCCCGTATCCCTGCGGATTATTTCGTAGATAGAAAGCGTCACCTGAGTCGTTCCAAGCAACTGCGCCCGCTCCTGTACGTTATATTTATGGTTACAAAAAACCTGTTTGGGGCGCTGGTGTTCATCGCAGGTATCGCCATGCTGGTATTGCCGGGTCAGGGAATATTGACGATTTTGATTGGTATCACCCTGATGAACTTTCCGGGCAAATTTAGCTTGGAAAGGCGGATAGTCTCCCAAACCAGAGTCTATAACGCCATCAACTGGATTCGCGAACGCGCAGGAAAAGCACCGTTAATCCATCCGCGATTTAATACCGAGGGTTAAACGTTAAATCGAAAACAATCCTGCCTCGAGAAAATATAGGCATGCAGATTAATCTAAGAACCCTGGGCTGTCGGTTGAATGAGGCTGAGCTGGAACGTTGGGCTCAGGATTTTCAGGCCCAAGGTCATCGTATCACGCTGGACCCGGAAACAGCCGACCTGGTAGTCATCAACACCTGTGCGGTAACCCAGGAGGCGGTCCGCAAATCCCGGCAGATTATACGTCGCACGCGACGAGGAAACCCTCTGGCCAAACTCGTGATCAGCGGTTGCTACGTCAGTCTTGGGCAGGACCAAAACCTGGAGATCCCGGGAATTGATCTACTGGTTCCCAACCATCGCAAGGAACAACTCCCCGAACTGGTAGCCCAGAAATTCGATATGCAAACCATGCCTACTTCGGCAACCCAACCGGATACGGCCTTGCTGTTTCAGCGAGGTCTACACAGGGCCTTTATCAAGATTCAGGATGGTTGCCGCTACCGTTGCAGCTATTGTGTCGTTACCCTGGCACGAGGCGAGGAACGCAGCCGCAGCATTGACGATATCGTACACGAGATCAATACGCTGGTAAGGCAGGGGATCAAGGAGGCCGTATTAACGGGAGTGCATGTAGGAGGCTACGGCAGTGATTTCAGCAGCAGCCTTAGTGAATTGATCAGGGCCATTCTCGCCGACACCGATCTACCTCGGCTGAGATTGGCCTCCGTGGAACCCTGGGATCTGCCTGAAAATTTTTTTGAATTATTCCATAACCCGCGGCTGATGCCGCACATCCATTTGCCGCTGCAAAGCGGCAGTGACTCTGTATTACGGCGCATGGCCAGGCGTTGCAGAACCAGCGATTACGAACGGCTGATAAAGAAGGCACGTTCAACAATAACCGATTTCAATGTCACTACGGACATCATCATCGGGTTCCCGGGAGAAACCCCTTATGAATGGCAACAAGGTTTAGAATTCATAGAGAAAATAGGGTTCTCTCATATCCATATTTTCAGTTTCTCCGCCCGGCAGGGTACCAAGGCGGCCAGTTTGCCCGGAAAACTTACCGGCACCCAAAAAAAGCAACGCAGCAAGGCACTGCACGCATTGGCAAATCGGATGAAGACAACGAGCCTGAAGAACCATATCGGGCGAACCTTTCCCATTCTCTGGGAGGGCCCCACCAAGCAATCCGGTGACAAACGGCTGAATTATACAGGCTATACCCCCAATTTCCTAAAGATAAGCACGAAGGTTCCAGCCGTGCAGGATTTGGAAAATAGCATCCGAAATGCCCGACTGACAGCGCTTTCGACCGCCAGGGATGGTGTCTTAGCTGAATTGGTTTGATAATGCCTCCTCTCTCGCCATAGGTATAACGCTCTGCCAAGAGCGGTGAGCGCCGTTATAAAAACAGCACCCTTTCATCCGCGGATCCCTGCGACTCATCACATCCCCATTCGATATCACACCTCAATTCCCCCAAACTCCCAGCGCTTACCCTACCCGTATCAATAGTTAAAACATATTATTATGTTCAAGGATTTGAATTCCAGGTCACAAGCTAAAAACAGTCTCGCTCACACCCACGCTCAGCAGGAATCTCAATACCGGCTGCAAGATCATGACAAGGTGCTCATCCTTGGTGGTGGTCCAGCGGGATGCTCCGCGGCCATGTATCTCAAGAAGATGAAACCCACCCTGCAGGTCATCGTCCTAGACAACCGAAACGAAAAGGCGATGAGTACCGGAGGACCCGGTTCATGTAAGGGCTGCGTAGGTGGCATCTCAGGTTTTTTGTTAGACCAACTCAAGACTGACTTTAACATCATTCTGCCCAAACACCTGATTAACAATCAGGTCAGTAGCGTAAGATTCATCAATCTACTCGACCGGCATCGTGAAACATGTTTTGAGATCGATATAGCCAAGGATCTGAGAGGGATCTGGGACCCACCGAATATGGACTCTGTCCTTGTCTCTGTAGGCAATGGAAAAGGGAAATACAATCATCCCGAAGGAAAAAATATCAGCTTCGATTTCTTTTTGAGGAGCAAGGCCAGTGAGATGGGAGTCGAATTCATCAATGGATATGTCAATGCGATTCAGGTGCCGGAAGATCCAGCTGATGAAGTAAAAGTAAATTTTACGCGTAAAAGGCTCAAATCGACCTTAATCTGGTATAAGAAATATCAGCACGGCAAGATCAGCGTTGATCCAAACAAGCAGAGCAAAAACCACAAAGAAATTGATAATGCTGCACTGGTAGTCAATGCCACGGGATTAAATTCCAGAAACCGTATCGAATTAAGCCACTACAATACCAAGGACGATACGCTTAGGCCCGCGCCGGCCAAACGTGCTACGGGCAAGATCATGGGGATATTCGACATTGATATCGAGCAGGAATATCTACAGAAAAAATTTGGCAATACGATCTGTGTTTACGGAGGCATCAAAGGCACCAATGCCATCGTTGCCGCACCGAAATACCTGCAGAAAGGGGGTAGTTGGCTTACCATCGCCATCCTACTTGATCGGGATATCGAGCCTGAGTATGACAATACCTGTGCCGATGAGCATTGTACTAAATCAATCCCCCACAGTTTCCGCAACGAAATGAAATCCATTCGTGATAATTTCTTGCATAAGTCTGGACTTGGAAAACACCTGAACCTGCAAAACATCAAGAAATCAACATGTCGATGCGCACCGATCATCCCGCATAACGTCTCTGAAAAACCCTATGGGAATCGGTACATCGAGGTGGGTGATTCATCAGGAGCGATGAAATATGGCAGAAACGGAATTCCTTACGCCTTTAATTCAGCCAAGCGCGCCATGGAAGCCGCCGTCTCAATAGGGGTAAGCGAGAAAGACTTCAAAACTCATTACGATAAAACCTTTATCGCCCCAATCCGCAGGGATAATCAGTTAGGAAAATATATAATGAAGTGGAATGGATTCATCAACCGCCATGCTGCGCTAACCTCTACGTATTACGAAATAGCGAGTGAATCGCCCCTTCTGAAGAGATATGCCATCCAGATCCTCTTCGGTATCCGCGGTTCAGATACCTACACTCAGAGCACACTGAGGCTACTAAAGGATAGTTACGGCGGCTTAAGTCTCTTGTTCGGCTTGTTCAAATGGTATACCCGAAATGGATTTGGTAAGTTTCTTGAAGAGCGATCAGAGAAGGTTCAAAAAACCGATGCTCAAAAACTAGACAGGCATCAGACCCGCCGGCAGGAAACCTGAGAAGCTATTTTAGGACTTCGAACCTTGCCCCAATTCAGCGTCGTGGTGAAGAACCGCTGTGCCGTTCGGTAACTGCCTCCTGGCTTGCTCCATCGCGATATCCCCAACATCGTGACGCGTCCTGTCATCGACAATAGCGCTTCGACTATCTTCGTCAAACGACGCAATGTCGTAGGGTCAAGGCTATAAGCCCAGACAACTTAAAACCATCATAATATCGGGCATGGGCGATAGCCTTTGGGTGTTTAGGATCGGATCGGGTAATCCTTAATCCTAACGAATAAGGTTAGATTGTGAGAGCGGAGCGAACCACAATCTGAACCGTTTGTTGGACGAGCCCGGGAACGGAGATTCACACATTAATGGTAGAA
>JBDLIZ010000314.1:0-6567 GCA_039714615.1 Pseudomonadota bacterium
AGATCAACTGGGTACCTGGGCATATCAAGAACGGTCGCATGGGTAACTGGCTCGAGGGGGCCATCGACTGGGCCATTTCCCGCAACAGGTACTGGGGATCACCCCTGCCGATCTGGATCAACGATGAAACCGGGACACAGCGTTGTGTCGGTTCGCGGCAGGAGCTCCATGAACTGACCGGCGTCATGCTGGACGATCTGCATCGCGAAAATGTTGATCCGCTGACCTTTACCGTGGAAGGCGAACCGGGAACTTACCGTCGTATCGACGAGGTGCTCGACTGCTGGTTTGAATCCGGTTCTATGCCCTATGCACAGCTGCACTACCCGTTCGAGAACCAGTCGCTGTTCGAACGTGGTTTTCCGGCCGAGTTCATCGCCGAAGGCCTGGATCAGACCCGCGGGTGGTTCTACACGCTGATTGTCCTGAGTACCGCCCTCTACGGAACCCATCCGTTCAAAAATGTCATCGTCAACGGCATCGTCATGGCGGAAGACGGCAAGAAGATGTCCAAGCGCCTGAAGAACTACACGCCACCGGACGAGTTGATGGAAACCTACGGTGCCGATGCTCTGCGCCTCTATCTCATCAACTCAGGCCTCGTGAGAGCAGAAGAACAGCGTTTCGCCGACACCGGCGTCAGGGATATGGTACGTCGTGCACTGCTGCCCTGGCTCAACGCCTTCAGGTTCCTGCATACCTATGTGGAGATCGATAACTGGCAACCTGATCCGGCCAGGCCGGATTCCACCAATATCATGGACCAGTGGATCCTGTCGCGGCTGGAATCGCTCAAGGCCAGCATTGCCACGGAGATGGAAAACTACCGGCTCTACAACGTGGTACCTGCACTGTTCGATTTCATTGAGGATCTGACGAATTGGTACATCCGTCTGAATCGGTCCCGTTTCTACGCTGAGGGCGATGCTCCGGATAAGCTGAATGCCTACCAGACGCTCTATCTGACACTAAACGAACTGTCGCTCTCCATGGCGCCCTTTGCGCCTTTCCTAGCGGAAACCATCTACCATGCGCTGTGCAAATTCGCGCCAGAAGATCGTCCCGGTTCCGTGCACCTCTGCCTGTACCCGGAGGCCAATGAAGCGCGAATCAAACCGCTACTCGAGCGGGCGGTAACCCGCATGCAGCACATCATCCTACTCGGTCGGCAGAAGCGGAACCAGGAAAAGGTCAAGACCAAGTACCCGGTGGCATGCCTGACCGTTCTTCATCGCGATGAAGCGCTGCTTGAAGAAATCGCCCGGCTCGATGACTATCTGAAGCAGGAACTGAATGCGAAAGCCATCGACTACTCGACCGATGAGCAGCGCTATATTCACCTGTATGCCAGACCTAATTCACCTGTTCTGGGTAGACGCCTTGGCAAGCACTTCAAGACCTTCAAGCAGAAAATTGAAGCGCTTGACGGTGAGACAATCGAAGCACTGCAGGAATCGGGTGAACTGGTGCTGGACGGAGAACGTTTTTGCGTTGATGACATCCTGGTCTTCCGCGAGGCCCGGGAGGGTACCAACACCATTTCCGACCGCTACATCTCCATCGATATGGACTGCACTTTGAACGATGAACTGATCCGCGAAGGCCAGGCACGCGAAGTTGTTAACCGCGTGCAGAAGTCACGCAAGGAGTCCGGGTTTGCCGTGAGTGACAGGATAAGCCTCACCGTGCAGGCCTCGGCAAAGCTTGCTGAAGCGATCAGGGCGCACGAGGAATACATACGTTCGGAAACACTCACGACGGAACTTGTCTTTTCAGAGAACGAACTGGATCTGTCCTTCGACATTGATGGCGAGCCGCTTTCACTATCACTGAAGGTTGTATGACTCGTTCGCACCGCACCGCACCGCATCGGTTGCGGTTGCTAGAATGCCGGGAGAATCACTCCCAGTGTTCGCGCGTTAAACCTCCTGTAATCCGGCATACCAAAGCTTGCAGAACTACTTTCTCCCGACCTGATGACGAAGATCAGGCGCCAAGGTGCTAATTTGCACATAATATTGATCCGGCTGACTGAGTCAGATGGTCTTCCTACTATGCTCGGATTATAAGCCGGAGGTGTCTACCAGACTGGGGGCAGTCCATGTGTAGCTGAAAAGCGCCGAGCAATTCAGGGGCGATTCATAGGGACATATTATTATTGCGGAGGTTTTTCCCGTTAGCGGGGACTGGATATGAACATCCGACATTTGGGCTATGAGTCTGGCGGCCATAGTGACTCCGTAGCTTCTGGTAGCACCGACCGGGATCGAAGAAGATGGTAGGCTTTTCAGTGACCGATGTCGTGGTCGCCGGCCTCGGCGAGCCCGCTTTCGTACGCGAACACAACGGCTTGTGCACGGTCGCGGAGACCAAGCTTGGTGAGGATGCTCGATACGTGGGATTTCACGGTTGCTGCGCCGATGAAGAGCTCCTCTGAGATCTCGGTGTTGTTGAGGCCGCGGGCGATAGCGGCTAACACCTCGCGTTCGCGGTTGGTGAGCCGTTCGAGACGCGAGGACACCCGGGTGTCGACGGCGAGTCGCTCGGCGAACCGGCCGATGAGGCGCCTGGTGATGGAGGGTGCGAGCAGGGCTCCTCCGTCGGCCACGGTGTGCACGGCAGTGACGAGTTCATCGGGTGGGATGTCCTTGAGCACGAAACCGCTGGCGCCGGCGCGCAGTGCCTTGTAGACGTACTCGTCGGGGTCGAACGTCGTCAAGATCAACACCCGTACCGGCCAGTCGGCTTCCTCGACGATCCTGGAGGTCGCCTCCAGGCCGTCCATCTCCGGCATCCGGATGTCCATGAGGATCACGTCCGGGCGATGGGTTCGGGCCACCTCGATCGCCTCGAGTCCGGTCCCGGCCTCGGCCACGACCTCGATGTCTTTCTGGTGCCCGAGGACCATGGCAAACCCGCCCCGCACCAAGGTCTGATCGTCGACGACGGCGACACGAATGCTCATATCGGCTCCTCTCTGATGGGCAAATGGGCAGCGACCCGAAAACCTCCACCCGGACGCGGCCCTGCGTCGAGGCTTCCACCTAACAGCAGTGCCCGCTCGCGCATGCCGACTATCCCGTGGCCCGACCCTGGCAAGATGGTGGCACCATGCCCGTTATCGAGCACCTCGATGGCGACCCCATGGCTGTCAGTGCTGAGCCGCACCTCGGTTCGGGCGCTGGGTCCGGCGTGCTTGAGCACGTTGGTCAGTGCCTCCTGGACGATGCGGTAAGCGGATAGGTCCACGCGAGCCGGGAGATCGGTCTGTACACCGTCCATCGTGAGCGAGACTTCCAAACCCGCCTCTCTGAGATGTTCGACGAGCCGGGGAACGTCTGCGAGACCGGGTTGGGGACCGAGCCCGTCGACTTCGGCTTCTGGTCGTAGTACGCCCATCAGGTGGCGCAGCTCATCGAGCGCCTGGCGTCCCGCCTTCTCCACCGCTTGCATCGCCTGCAGGGCGCCCTCCGGGTCATCGGCAGCAACGGTCTTGGCGGCACCGGCTTGCACTGTCATCAAGCTCACCCGGTGGGCGACGACGTCGTGCAACTCGCGAGCGATACGGGTTCGCTCCTCGGCCACCGCTCGGCGGGCTTCGCTGTCTTGTTCCTGTTCGAGTTGCACAGCGCGCTCCTGGAGCAGTCTCAGGTAATCACCACGAATCCTGATATATCTACCGATATACCAAATCAGGAACACGAACACGAGTCCGAACCCGATGTTGCCTGCCGGCTCTCCATCGACGAGGAAGCTGATCATAGACAGCGCGAGCGCGCCACCCACTCCGATGTAGTTCCATTGGTCGTCGGTGGCGTAGCGGCCGGCGCTATACAGGGCAAACGGCATAGCCCACAGGGAGTTCGGGTAGCCAAGTCCCATCAACACTGCCAATGCGGCCAGGTTCACCCCGAGTACAATCAGTGGCTGGCACCTCCGCCAGTAGAGGGCACCGCTCGACACGGCATACACGAAGAGCGCAGCGATCGGGACATCGCCCACGGCGCGAATGGCGAGGTCTTGGTTGGGAGTTTCGTCCGTAACGAATATAGACCAAAGGAACACGACGATGGCCAGGACGGTGTCTGAGGTGCGCGGCCAGCGAGCGAATGGGCCCCGCATGGGTCGCCAAGTGCTTCCAGGCAGTGTTTGATGGTGCAGAGCCATACGATTCACCATCGCTCGATGATGACACACACGGTGCCCGGTCGACAGTTCGGGTAATACATCGACTCACGGTACACCATCTCGTCCTATACCGTCACCCGCCATCAGGCGGACTCCGACCTCCATCTCACGGGGGAGATTCCCCGACTCTCACCTTGCCTGATCCGACCTTCGGGGGAGCTAAAAATCCATCCCCAGGGCGATGGCGGCAGCGGTCTTGTGCCATACCCTTTCATCGTACAAATTACACATCAGAGGAAGTGTCATGTATTACTCGCATAAACAGGCCCGAACCCCGAAGTTCTCCGAGTGTGCGGACTATATTCGTTACGCCGAAGAGACAATTCCCGTATTTTCCCGTTGGTTTGGCTCCTGGCAGATATCAGTACAACGTCTTGCGTTCAGTTCTCCTGAGCTTATCCGTCACTACGACCATGTTGCGCCGGGGTGGAGCCGAACGCTCGATCGGCTCGGTTATCCGGACGCCTACGAGACGTTGTTTCGCAGAGTGCTGAGTGAGGAAGCGATGGAAGTTGCCGGAGCGCAACCACGCGTACTGGACTGTGGCGTGGGCACCGGCGCACTGTCAAGCGCGCTCGCCCGTGTGTTACCTACCCCGTTCAAGCTCGATGCTATCGATATTTCACCTCGTATGCTCGAGCAGGCAAGCAGTGTTCTTCGCGATACCGATCTCGAGGTGACACTTCGCCACAGCGACGTGCGCAAGCTCCCTTACGGCAATGGTGTTTTTGATCTTGCAATTACTGCTCATGTGCTGGAACACCTCGTCGATCCGAGCGCTGCGCTCAATGAGATGGTGCGAGTACTGAAGCCCGGCGGTCTTCTGATCGCCTGCCTCACCCGCCGCTCCGCCCTGGGGATGTTCGTGCATCTCAAGTGGCGTACGCATCGGGTGACGCCTGCCCAGGCGGAAAGCTGGCTGCTCGAAAGTGGCCTGGAAAACGCCCAGTGCCTGTCGCCCGATGACCGCGCGTTGTGGAAGCGGCTCAGTCTGGCCTGTGTCGGCAGAAAACCGCGCTTGGCCGGCATTGAAAGCGCGATGCCGAATACCATCGAGGCATGAAGATGCTTATTCGCAGCAAATTTCGGCAGCAAGGCGCGTGGATGATTCGGGCATACGCACTGGTGATGGGAGCGGGCTGGCTGATCAACATCCTAATTGCCGAATGGGTCATCGCGACTCGACTGCGCCCGACTCGTCGTAGCCTACGTGGATGCAACGTAAACAAATCCATTTTGGACCGAAATTGAATTTAATTTCGCCAACAAACAAACCGAAAAAATCCCTATTATTAATACAAGGAGTAGACATGAATACGACACTGACGATGAACGATTTAGACAAGAGAGCAAAGTTATCCTCCCTGTGGGTCTTTGTTTTCCTCAATATGATCTTTCGTGACCTGCATCAACTTGGGCGCCCTGGATTCATTGAGGAGATAATGACAGGCGTCATGAATGGCGTTCAGGTAACAGACGGCCTAATGCTGATTGGTGGGATCATGATCGCAGTTCCCCTCCTCATCATCCCGCTCACTCAATTCCTGAGTGTCAAGGCGAGCCGTCTAGCCAACCTTTTCATAGGGGTGCTCCACCTTGTGATTACTATCGGAGTCAATAGGGCCCCTGATCTTGATGACGTTTTCTTTGCTGTGATTGAGATTACCGCGCTACTGCTGATTATCCGATTGGCATGGAAGTGGAGAGAACACGCAGCTTAATGGGCGCTACCTACTAGGAGATTTAGAGATGATGAAAGCAATTGTATGTACACAATATGGATCGTCCGATGTTCTTCAGCTACAGCAGGTCGATAATCCTGATCCGAGGGATAACGAGGTGCTCGTCAAGGTTCACGCAGCGACTGCCACCGCAGCTGGACTCTTAGCCCGAACTGGCAAGCCAGTGATCGCTAGACTTTTCTCTGGTCTTACAAAACCTAAAAACAGTATTTTGGGGGTCGAGTTCGCTGGAGAAATCGCGGCTATCGGCAAAGATGTCACTGCATTTGAGGTGGGCACCCCGGTTTTCGGCATGACCGGTGCAATCACACCCGGCGCCTATGCTGAGTTTAAATGTATGCCTGAAGACGGCGCGATGTTGCCAAAGCCCGACAATATCAGTTATGAAGATGCCGCCGCTATCGTTGAAGGCGGTCTAACGGCGCTCAACTTTCTGCATAACAAAGCAAATATTCAGCAAGGACAAAAGGCCTTGATTTATGGTGCGTCCGGGTCGGTTGGTACAGCGTCGATTCAGGTTGCCAAATATTTCGGGGCGGACGTAACGGCGGTGTGCAGTTCTGCCAATTTCGAACTGGTGAAATTGATTGGAGCTGATAGCGTCATCGACTACATAAAGGATGACTTCACAAAAAAC
>JBDLIZ010000315.1:0-6560 GCA_039714615.1 Pseudomonadota bacterium
ATGGAAACTCCCAGCGCAGCGTCCAGTCGGCCGATGGTGCGACTCACAAAATCGAATGCGATACGATCTCGAGAACCACCATCCACGATGCCTTCCACCAGATCCCAGTAGGGCTCATTCATGACCAACGATACCGTGGTTCGACCAAGATCGAATCCGGATGTCTGGCGAATACTACCACCAATGCTGCGCTCTCCCGATCTGACAAACAGCAACAGCTGCGTATTCTGAGATCGCTCCCAATCTTTGTGCAGCCGTAGCTCCGCACGCTGCCGATTGCCGTTGAAATCAGCGATAGCGCCATCTATTTTTTGTAGCGCGTCGATATCAACCTTTCTGTTCTCGACCAGGCCCGACACTGATACATCGGGTTTCGCCGCATATCGTCCAGACAACCGGGTAATGAATTGTGTTTCTGCCCTCTCGGCATTCTGCCACTGCGTGTCGATTCGCAGCTGATCACCATGGGTACGACGCAGATAACGGTGCTGCTGTTGGATCGACTCCGACCCCGGTTCGGTCTCAAGAGACCTTTTTGCGAGGACCAATGCAACCGGACCACGCCCCAGCTCGTCCTCGATCTGAGCAAGCAGCTCCGTTGTATCCGCACTCCCTCCATCTGCGCCAATCAGCTCTTTCAGAAGCATTCTTGACTGGCGCAGCTGCCCGTCATTGTAAAGCGCAAGGGCACGCAAATAATCCAATTGAGCGCGTTCCTCCTGAGTGTAGGAGGCGCGCCGAGAAAGTTCTATGCGAACACCATCGGTAAGAACATAGAGCTTGGGCTCGATGCCGGTGTGTAGCCGCAGCAGAAGGCTGTCGTATCCGTATTGCAGGTCCTCGATCATTGACGAGAGCTGAGCGGGTATCGCTGCCAAACCGTCATTTTCAATTGGGTGGCTAAAACTGAGAAAAATCTCGGTGTCATCGACCCTGTGGTTGATTTTCAGTCCCACCGGCCAACGCAGAATGATTGACGAGCCGGCATTCTCCGTGATCACTTCGATAGTAGGCGTTTCCTGCGCATAAGCGCTGATGGCCAATAACAATATCAAGCCGGCCAGTAAACCTCTGTGATGACCAATGCATGCAGTTTCATTGAGTGTCCAAGACATCCAAGGCTTCCCCGTAATGACGCTTGTCGATTAAAGTCTGTGCGTAAGCCGCCAGGATCTCCGCCCGATCCGCGGGAAACTTCTGCAACATGAGCTGAAACTTAGCACTGGAGGTCTCTGATTCGCCGAGGCGGCTCAATACCCTGGCCTCAATGAGCCCAGCATGAACACCATCCCCATTGGCTGCCCGGACCCGTTGCAGGGCGCGGGCATACCACTGAATCGCATCGCCTGCACGACTCTGCAAGCGCAGGGTCTCGGCAAGAACATAGATGGCCTCGAAGTCCTCGTTCTCATTATCGAGATAAGACCAGAGATGGGCCTGGGCCTCGGCTAACCGGCCTTGCTCAAACGCCATGATCCCTAACTCTCGCCGTGCCCGGGCGCGCCCGGGCTCCTTTGTCAGGACAGCCCGCCATGCAGCCTCCGCCAGGGAAAGAAAATTCCGTTGTTGAGCAATTTCTGCGTAGTGTGTGAGCTCAGTGGGATCGCTTCCGGCTGCGACAGCACTGCGCAATGCGCTGCGCAGCGCCTCATCCCGTCCCAGCGTCTGAAGAGCACTGATTTGAATCCTTCTCAGTTCCGCACTCATAGTGCCAAATTGAGATTCTATCAACTCGACGACCTTGGCTGCACCTCCACTGTCGATCAGGTGTAGCAACCATGCGGTTCGATGGGCCGGCAAATCGGCCTTCCTGGCACGTTCTGCCAGCCATTCAATCTGCGCGGCGCCAGGTCTTGGGCCCCAGAAAAAGAGCAATTCTTCGACATCGTCACTGTCGGGGGCGGCATTCGCCGCGATCGCTTGCAACACCGGCAAGGCCGCGGATTTGTTACCAAAAGACAGTAGCGTAGAAAAAATGTCACGACGCTCCTCAATGGAGACAGTCTGGCCGCGACCTCGGCGGGAGAGAAATGCCTGCAGCCCCAGATCCTCGCGCATTTGGTAAAGCAGATCGCCATAGCCCTTCACCCAACCGGGGGCACCCGATTCGGCAATTTTTTCCAGGTGGACGCGTACCTGTTGTCGCCCTCCGGCGTTGAACAAGTGAGCAAGTAACACCCTGCGGTCGGCATCTGATAAATCGCTGCTAGACAGCGCCTCATCGAGAAAATTCACGAATTGCTCATCCCCATCCCTGACCTTGCCCAAGGCGTGGGCATAATAATCAACCCACTTTGCAGGATCATGCAATGCCCGCTCATGCAGAAAAGTAACCGAGGTGATGGGCAGTTCTTCGATTAGCACCCATACCCTCTCCTCGATTTCAGAAGGACTCAGGTCGTCACGCTCAATTTCGGTAATCAGTAATTCAGCCAACTTCTCGGCCCGGTTAGACTTTTTAGCGGCATCGGCGTAGCTGTAGAGCCAGTCGCCACCATAACGGCTAGCGCGCCTGCGCAAATACGGCAGGGCCTGCTCATACGCGCCCAGCCGAATGAATTCATACAGCTGCTCATTCTCCAGTTGTTCAATCTGTTCACTGCGTGACAACGTTACAGGCATACTGGATACATCCTGCTCAGGCGCCTGGGTCCTTGGCATTGGAAGTTCGCCATATGGAATGGATAGCTCGATTCGTACCTGCCGGGCAAGTGTCTCGACGTTTGCGATTACGCCGTTTTTCAGGCTCAGCCGTAGGCTGTCATAACCAATTTCTTGTTTGTTCACAAGAACGGACAACGATGGAGCAGACAAAACACCGTGTATGGCGTCGTCAAGTGGTTGGTTGAACAGCAGGATCAGCTCTTGGCCCTGCAATGCCTGCCGGACCTCCACTGGCTTCGCCCAGCGCAAGACCAGATTGACTCCTTCAATGCCTTGTTTGTCCGCCCGGGCAATGTTTGGCAACTCGGTGGTTTGTCCCCTTGGGATTTGGCCACCGACTCCGATGACGAATATGAGAAGGAAGGCTGTTAATAGGTTGCGGCACCCCTTGTGCATATTTTTCTCCTCAGCGCAGTTGATAGACCCTGCCCACCCCACCAAGGATGAGCTTTCGAGAGTACGAAAAACGTCTAGTGCTCTATCAATGTAAGTGTGCGAGTTCAGTTAGCTTGTCAACGTTCACGGCAAGGCGCGCCTCGCAGGCAATGGCCATTCCCTTGTCAAGAGGCGCAACGCCGTCCGTGGGCGTTGACAAGCTAACCCGAAGGGCGTCCCTGTGGTGTCCCGCCGCTGCGTTCCAGTGCTCGACAAGGGAACAGCCATTGCCTTCGCACTGCGCCTTGCTGCGAAATACCACAGGGACGCTGAATCCGTACACTTACATTGATAGAGCACTAGTCTGCCCTGGCGTAAGGCGGTCTGCGTTGCAGCTCGGGTTGTTATTGGTCATGGGTGCAGAATAGGCGACGAACTCGACCGTTACAGTCAATGGTTCCTGGACCTCGCAGATACACTGCCCCCTGAGAACATCACGCCACCGCTGATCTCTTGGGTACGCTCGGTTTTGTACCAGGCAACATGGTGTCGGCGAATGAAGTTAACGATCCCCTGCAGGCGCGGAACACACTGGCACACCATGAATACCGGAAAGAACAAGAACAATTTCAAGTACTGGATTATTGAGAAACCGGTCCTGTTCGGTGTCGGTATATATTTCCGCAAGGCCCAATAAGTCAGGGCGTAGAGATTGAATATCAACAGCGCCATGAACAGCAGAACAATCGATAGAAGACTAACCATCTGATCAAGGTCCTGAAGATAGCCCATGAACATGAAAACGATCATCAAGACCGCAAGGGTAAATTCGGGAATGAAGCGAAACTGCGCGAACGCGATCTTGTTGTAGAGATACAGTTTTTCGGTAAGTGCGAGCTTGGCGCGGCGCACGTCCTGCAACAGCATGAAATGCCCACGCACCCAGCGCTCCCGCTGGCGCCGGTAGATGGAGAACGAGGCCGGGGTTTGTTCGATCTCGGGGGAGTCGAGCCATTCGGCGGTAACTCCATCCCTTACGTATAGACGCAGGGCGAGCTCTGCGTCCTCAACGAGCGCCCCGCAATCCCAACCTCCTGCATCGACGATGACATCTTTGTCAATGAAGTAGTTTGTACCAGCCACAAACTGTAATTTTCCACCTTTGAGCAAACGTTTTGGCAATGTCGTCAAGTGATGAACGGCCAGTTCCAATGCCGCACACATCCCCACCAGTGAAACTTGGCCGAAATTCGATACCTGAAATACCGGCCCCTGCAGTAACCGGCTATTATAGGTGATGCGCTTGTAGGCAACCTCTTTCAATACGTTGGGATGCAGACGTCCATCGGCATCGAGGATGCCGATCATCTCGTAGTCGTCCCAAGCCGATCCAGACTGCAAGGATGGCAGTGCCTGATTTGATGCCTCACGATCTTGCAGCGTCTGCAGCACATAGTTCAAGGCCCTGCCCTTGGTCGACTTCTCGAAAGTGCGCTTATTACTGCCGAATATTCCACTGTACCACTTTGGCACCTCGATACAGTGAACGAAATCCGTATTGAATTGCCGGTTAATCTCTCCGCCGATGCGCTTGACCACGTCGATGGTGCGCAGCTTGAGCCCTTCCTCTCTCTCCCGCTCATCGACGATTATCACCGCCCGGTAAAGATGCTTCGGGTAGTCCAGTGCCGCAAGCTGTCTGATGGTGTTTTCTATGACTGCAGCCTCATTGCGAGCTGGAACAAAAATCGCCAATCTAGGCAAATCCCTGCCCCTTTTACGCGCGATCTCCTGCAACCCAGACAGGGACATCTCAAAGCTACCGACGCGCTTCAAGTGCCGTCTCATTCGGACCAGGTTGACTAGATAGGAAAGACCGCCTATTAAGAAGACGAGGTAGGCTGCTGCGATAGTGTAGTTGGTTATCGAGTAACCCAGTAAAGGCTGGTAAGCGCTGCGCCACGCGCTCAATGCGGGAGGCTCCGCCTTGCCGGCATAGTTTGCTGATTGGAGCAGATCATAGGCGCTCTCGAATTGAAAACCCGCATTACTGAACAACTCTATCAAGAACTTCAATTCGGAAAAATCTCGCCAGGGATGCCAGAAAAACGAGGCCACGGGGTCCTCAAAGACGGCAAGCCTTTTCACCAGCCTGCGCATATCATCCAAACTGCGCGCCTCGGCATAACTGGCGTCCGGGGAGATGTAACCCAGGTTCTCCGGGATATAGATCGCTCCACCCGTCTTAACCGGGAAGGGCAGCGAACCCAGCTCGAGGTGGTGTTCGTAGCGCAGCGGATAGATCGTGTTGATGGCTCTATCGTCCAGTGCACTCAGCGCATAATGGGGGGTCTCCCAGATGTCCGGGACAGGCAGCCCCAGTCTGATCATCGCGGACTGCACCTTTTCTATGGTTGATCTGACCAGTTCCTCAGAATCGTTATCCAAAGGAGCATTTTTTTGCTCATCCCAGAATTCAAACCCTTTACCGCTGACACTCTCACCATGTTGGTGTGTGTAACCATGCTGAACAAGGGTTCCCAGACCCTCGCTCACCATTTGCTGTAGTAGATAAAAAAACCGCCGCCCGTCTGCCAATTCCTTATCGATCCCCTTAGCGGGATGGATATAGCGCTCAATAAGGGCGATGTGAAAGGGTATTTGCCTGGATTTCAGGTATTGATACACCTTGCGTAAGTTATCCGGCGCAAAATAGGTGTCGACATTGACATCCTCCAGCCGAAGCAATGCCTTTGGGGCGTTGGTTCGGTGATGTCCGAGGACGTGATGCAGGAGGTCCAGGAATACCCAGGAGGCATCATTGATCGTGTAACGCGATGGCGGGGAAAACGGCAATACCAGGAAGCTGTCGGTAATGGTGTAGGCATAGGGTATGGACCTGCCAAACTGGTCTATCCCCTCGGCGAGAACCTCGCTATCCACCAATACGCCTGTTGGCCAGTCACTGACATGGACCTGTTGACCGGCGCCGGGAAAACGCTGAGCTTTGTAGCTTATCGCAGAGACCGCGACCTGCTCGGCACTCTGGGGAAGATCGAACAACAGAGCGTTCAAGGCATCGCTATTCAACCCCGTCCATACGATACGCGGCCCGGGCATTGACAGCCTTGCACGATGGAGAATCGATACCAGATCTCTCTGCAGGGCATCCGGGATCGCACTGCCATATTCGTCCATAACCACAATGATGTCATAGTCGAAGGCCAAGCCCGCCACATAACGTGTCATCTCAAGCCCTTCACTGGTCACGTTCCAATGAGAGGCAATGACATCGGCTAACAACCTTGCTTTGCGCTCCAAAAACGCGCTATACGAATCCCCAGGTGGTAGAGACTTGAGCATTAGCAGCCGCAATGGCTCACGCTGTGATTCCTCCAGCGGCTTTTCGATCCGATAAGATGTTGTTGGACGAAGCCGCTACGCGGAGAAAGGCTTTGAGGCCTGATTAAATCTAAAATGTAACCTCACGCCCTCGCATAGAGGGATCATTCAGCGACGAA
>JBDLIZ010000316.1:0-6559 GCA_039714615.1 Pseudomonadota bacterium
CGGAGTCCAGACTATGTCGCTATTGCTTCGCGTGTTTGTCAGGAAAACTAGGCTGGGATGGCTCTATAAGACATAGTCAGGAAGGGTAGATAGTGGCGACTATGTCGTTAACGACATAGTCGCCACACCTGTGCGCTCAATATCTTACAGGCAACCGGTGACATCCGGAAAGTCGCTTTGTGGCTGGGTCACGAGAGCATCCAGACCACGGAGGATTACTTACGCATTGACGTAACGCAAAGAATCGGAATCATTCACGCTGCAACACCACCCCAGCTACGACCGGGGAAGTTCCGGCCTCCCGACAAGCTGATTGCGTCTCTCAGAGGCTGAATAATATGCGAAGTGCGTTTGCTGGTCTGTTGTTGCCAACAATCCGGGATATTATGGTATCAGTAACATCAATCACCTCGTACTTCGCATATTCTTTTACTTCGCATATTCTTTTACTTCTCATAACCGCGTACTTGTGGAACATAAACTGAATTTACTTGACACTTTCGTATTTGAAAGGTTAGCAGGCTTGGGCAAAGGGATGTTGTAATAGACATCGACCCGCCAGTCTTTCACGACGACTTTATCCAAGACAGTGCGCTAATCGCCTTTGTCTAGGCCGTCTTGCGTAAATGGGATACTTGTTTGAACTCGATAAAAGATGGACTACAAACGCTAAATAACGGTTTGTGTTCCGCATGTAGGTGCTTGCGCAGCTCCGTCTGCTGCTGCAAGAGATTCTGGCGCGAGCGCATCAGGTCCCGATCTTGTTCCAGTTCCGCATCGGGGATGCGGACAATAGTCACCAGGCCATTGGCGTAGAATTGCGCCAGTTGCCCCGCATCAACGCGATCGGTCTTGATTGATTTGCCACGAGGGCTGGGAATGCTCGTGGGGGCAACGACATCACAATGATAGCCTTTTTCAGCTAAATCCCGTTGCAGGGTATAGCCGATGTAGGAGGCTTCATAACACAACTTAAGCAGGCACCTTGGATAATGCTTGCCCAGCTTATTAAGCTGACCGAGCAGGCCTTTCAATGTCGGCCGGCATCTAAAATCAATAACTTCACCGGTGCTTTTGTCCAATACCGAACCGTGGTACTGGGTATCATCGACATCAAGGCCTACATAGATTATATTCTGCTTCATAGACGCCTCCATTTTGCTTTTGGGTTCAGTGGCACAGCTTACCACTTTGAGGTATTCATCAATGATGATAGCCTTCGTTTCGAGTGAAAGGGGGCGTCTATATCTTCTATTCTCCAATGCGCCAACAGCATTCCAAAAAGATGTTGAGCCGCTTAACTGAAATGTCTGACTGTAGATCGAAAGATGCGCTTTGGCCCCACAACTGGGGTTATGCCGACAGCCGTTTGGTTGTAAACGACGATGGCACCGTCAGCATGACCGGCAACCGTTACCCCCTGTGTGGCTACAAGATGCCTTATTTTTTGCCGTATGTGGAAGAGTATCTGAGGCTCAAGATCGACTGGCGCAATCCGCAGCAGGAACTGCGCGATAAACCCATCACCGAGCCACGCCACAACAACGCCTTCTGTAAAGCGCTTGAACAGCATTTTAGCGCCGACCAATACAGCTTCAGCGAAGCGGAGCGGTTGCGCCATAGCCACGGCCAGGCCATCGAGGAAGTGTACCTGGTGCTCTACGAGCATCTGCCCCGGGTGGTGGATATGGTGTTTTACTGCTCCTCGGAGGACGACGCCCAGACCCTGGTACGCTTGGCGACACAGCACGATGTCTGTCTGGTGCCCTACGGAGGGGGCACTAACGTCAGCTGCGCGCTGGAATTGCCGAAAGAAGAGCCGCGGATGACCGTGGCAGTCAATACCCTGCACATGAACCGAGTGGAATGGATCGACGAGGAGAATCTGCGCGCCTGCGTGCAGTCGGGCATTACTGGCATGGAACTGGAGGACGTGCTGGGCCGAGCTGGTTTTACCTGCGGGCACGCGCCGGACAGCATTGAGCTATCCACCCTGGGCGGTTGGATCGCTACTTGCGCCAGCGGTATGAAAAAAAATCGCTACGGTAACATCGAAGATATCGTCGAAAAGTTCGATATCGTCACCCCGACAGGAAAACCGGAGCAGTTGCAGCCAACGCCGCGTGCATCAATCGGCATGCAGCCGCAGCGTTTATTGTTCGGCAGCGAAGGTAACCTGGGCATCATCACCAAGGCGATCATCCGGATTCACCGCAAACCGGAGGCTGAGAAATACGCCAGCCTGGTCTTTCCGAGTTTCGAGCGCGGCGTCGAGTTTATGTATGAGCTTGCCCACAGCGGCCTGGTCCCGGCCAGCGTGCGGCTGGTAGACAACACCCAATTTCGCCTCAGCCAGGCTCTGAAGCCTGCGACGATCGGTTGGCAGGCCTTGGCAAAGAAGCTGCAGCAATGGTATCTGCGGCGCTGGCTGGGCTTTGATCCCAAACGGCTGGCCGCTATGACCGTCGTGATGGAAGGCAGCGTCCGGGAAGTTGCCTATCAGCAAGCCAATCTCAAGGCCTTAGCCAAGCGTTTCGGGGCGGTTCCCGGCGGCGCGACCAACGGTCGCTACGGCTATTTGTTGACTTTCGCCACCGCTTATTTGGCGAGTTTTCTCATCCCGTATCGCATCATCGGCGAAACCCTGGAAACCACAGTGCCATGGAACAAAATTCGGCAAGTCTGCGACGGTGCCAGGGCCACCATTCAGGCTGAACACAGGCGTCTTGGTTTGCCTGGCCAGCCGTTTTTGACCTGTCGCATCTCTCAAGTCTACCATACCGGTGTTTGCGTTTATCTGCTTTTTGTTATCTCCACCGGCGCGGCCGAGCAGCCGGTGGATTGTTTGGTCGAGATCGAACGCGCGCTGCGCCGCTCCGTCTTGGAAAACGGCGGTTCGCTTTCCCACCATCACGGCATCGGCAAGATCCGCCGGGATTTTATGCCGGAAACACTCGCACCGGCGGGCATTCAGTTGCTCAAGAACGTTAAAAAATCGCTGGACCCGACGAATGTCTTTGCGATTAGCAACAATGTGTTGAACGATGACTGAATCATCCACTATGAACGCTCCAGCGAATTCGGCCAATGAATATCAAGGGGCATCCGCTTCCGACATTCGTCGGCACTACGATGTCGGCAATGCGTTCTACCGACTCTGGCTTGACCGAACGATGACGTACTCCGCCGCCCTCTGGGAAAAAGACGATGATCTCAGCGCTGCCCAGTTGCGCAAACTCGACTTTCATATCAAACAGGCAAGAGTGCACAGACCTGTGACATCAGTAATGCATCACCGCAGCTGCTTATGAACACTATCAGGTCCTATACGGGTAATGCCCGTCGCCAAGGCTATGCGCGCTTACCCTGGCTGCCCGCCGCCGTAAAAGCGGGCAACCGCTTTCATTACCGCAGAAAAAACCCTTGGAAGCATAACCTGCTGAACCTGTCTTTATTGGCGCTGCTGCTGCTTACCGGGGGAGGCGTATTGGTTCTAAGTAAAATAGTTCCCGCCGCCGTGTATTTGCCGTTGGCGAGCCTAGCGAGCGGTTTGCTGATATTCGCCCTGCTTATACTGGTCGTGCACGAGTCCACCCATACTATGTTCATCATTATGCGGGATGGGAATCTGGCGAAAAAGCTCAACCGATCGCTGGGGCGGTTGATCTGTTATCCTCTAGGAATCGACTATAAGCACCACTGGCAAATCGGTCACATTACTCATCATATCGATGCGTTGGAGGCACACGATCCACAAAACTGCCCCAATACCGTGCTCACCGGCAGGGCATTGTTCAAAGCCCTGTTATTGGACCTTATTCCGGGTTATGCGCACTTGTTTAGAAAATACGATGATTGCGATGGACCAAAACAGTATCCAGCCAACTATCCGATGGTCATGGTACAGGTGGCGTTTTGGGCGCTGCTCATTTGGATTTCCCTGGAGTATCTGAATTGGACCGGGCCTTTGGCCGTTTTTTTCGGCGCCCAGGTTACCCTGATGATAAACCGAATTAAAATCGCTATGGAACACGGCGGCCCGATGCTGATCCGGGATAATCATTGGCTGAAAAGCGCGTCTTCATTTTTTCCATTGCGACAATTATTCATGCCGTTCAATATTTCCCTGCACTTCGAACACCATGTTAATTTCAACGTGCCATGGTATGATTTAAAGCAATACCATGATTTGTTGCTGGGTATAATTCCGAGTAAAGATCAGGCTAAAGTATTTCATAAAAACAGCGAGGTGCTTGCTGTCATTTTTTCAGATGACGCACGCCGGGAAGCGCTAAATCATTAATGGAATATATGCGCGAGACTATCCTCACCACGGTCGCCTTGGCGCGGGCGACCAGGATTATCGCCAATCGCCAAGCGGTTGGTAATTAATGGAGCCACTCTTTAGTAAAAATTATATGGGCGAGCCTTTTAGCCTGTTTGGGTTCGCGCATATCCTTGCATTGAGTATTATTATACTCATTATAGCCGCCTTGATCTGGCGTGGACGAAGGCTTTCACTACGCTATCGGCCTTCTTTCCGATATGCTCTCGCAGCTGTTCTCCTTCTCAACGAAGCCCTCTGGCACGGATGGGTCTGGATGGCGGAGTGGTGGGATATTCGAGTCCATTTGCCCCTGCATATCTGTAGCATCGCCATTATACTCAGCGCGTTTATGCTGATGAGCAGAATTATCGTTCTTGTGAATTGGTATACTTCATGGGTATCAGCGGCGCTATTCAGGCCTTGCTCACACCGAATATGGGCCGCTATGGATTTCCCCATTATCTTTTTTTCCAGTTTTTTATCTCTCACGGCAGCATTATCATCGCAGCTGTGTACATGAGTGTGGTTGAAGGCTATCGTCCTTACCCCAGATCCTTTGCGCGCGTGGCTATCATTTGTATTTTTTATACTCTATGTGTGGGTTTTGTAAACGCGATGATCGGCAGTAACTACCTGTTTATCGCTCGTAAGCCGGAAACTGCGAGCGCCCTGGATCTGTTTCCTCCCTGGCCGTGGTATATTCCTGTCATGGTGGTGGGTATAGCGGTTTCCATGTTGCTTCTTTATCTCCCGTTTGCCTGGCAAGACTGGAAAATCCAGCGCCTCGCCCGGCAGCAAGTAAGCTAAAACCCAACTTTACCACTTGCAAAACGTAACATATTGAGGGAGCAGAAAAAAAGAGGTCTGTCGATGAAAGTTCTTAGACGTAATTTAATCTAACAACAAAGGGGTCGCGTTTTTTATGGTATCGGAAGAAGAAAGTAGTTTGGTGAGCTTCACTCTCTCGAGGAGTTCCTTTTGCGAGTCGGTAGCGCGGGTCATGCCATAGGTTGATAGCTGCATATTTTGAACTTCAATGTGATCAATTTGAAAATCAGAAAGCTCTTCATACAGGCGTTCGTGAGCAACGACTTCCTTTGATAGGGAACCTGCATTCTCGTGAAGACGCCGGGTAAGTGTGCGATTAATCAGATGGGACAGTACGCAACAGGTGTAGTGTGCTTTCACATGAGCTTCGGTCCAGACATACACGGGTTTAACTTCCACGAATGATTTGATGTCGCGGAAAGCCGATTCGATCACTAAATTTTCACGGTATGGCGTGATCGCGTCTTTGGGAGTGATTTTGTAGCCGCCGCGCACTTTCTCTGTATGGTTGGTGACCAATAACCAGAATCCGTCCAGTTTTTCTGCTTTGCGCTTTGCCTGTTCATCGATGATCACCGTTGCCTGGTAGGTTCGAACAGCGTCCTGATGTGGTTGCCTTTTCGCATGAATCAAACGCAACTCGACATCGATAAAGGTATTGAGCTTTACTTTTTCAGCCTGCGTGTGAATCTCTCTGTGGTCGCCTTGCGTTGTCGGGAGCGCTTTGCGGCGCGCAACTGCGCGTTGAGTTCGTGCACAAAGGTACGGAAGTCAGCAATGGCTTGGACTCGCGCATGGCGTTGGTCTTTGAACAGTTGTGGATTAAAGCACAGGATATAGCGGCGCTTGCCCGCAACTGGAACTTCCCGGTAATAGGTGTTCTCGTTGAGTTTTGTAAAACCAGATAACTCGCCGGCTTGTTCGTTCACGTGCTCGACGTCTAGATGCGAGAATACCGTGAAATCCAAACCGGTCATCCCTTCCACTTGGCTCCTATCCACTTTTGCCGCGCGCCGCAAAGGCTTCATCCAGTTGCCAATGATCCCACACAGCATTGGCGACAGCGACATCGAGATAGGCATAACGACGGGTGACCACAAGATCAGCGACAGTCGTCAGGAAACCGCAGAGCCTGGATTCCGTTTTCTATGATTTATCGAGCACGACCTTCACGGGTTCGCGTTGTGTGCTGATGAACTGGGGGCACTGTAAGGAAGGCTATCGTAGGGGAGCTAAAGTGATAAAGTCGGGCTAAAGGCGGGGAGCCTTGGCGTTCTTTCGGCGTAGTTGCCGGTCGCTTTGGATTTGGGTGCGGCTCTTTTAGAACGACGCCCAAGTAGGTCATGCCGCCTCTTGTAACGGAAAGTTCTCGTATTGAGAGGCATGATTTCGCTTCAATGTTTG
>JBDLIZ010000317.1:0-6546 GCA_039714615.1 Pseudomonadota bacterium
AATCGAGGCGTTGACACTGAACTACACAGTATGTTTGCTCCACACCAGTTGTTCGACTGAGAAGCGTTAACCGTCTGTTGTGGGTCGACTACAGCCGTTTTATGCTTTCAGGCCAATTCGAGTCTACCTGTTAGGGCTTATCAGATGCCCGCCCATTTGGCGGCTCGCCTGTTATCGGGTTTCGAGCGATTCGCGGTGATCGAGCATGGAGAGAAAAGCTTCCGAACCCACGGATCTTAATCCGCCCTCCGGTGGCTAAAGCCTCACTCATCTGTTCCAGCAATGCCTTAACCGAGGCCTCGATATCACCATATTTCAGGTGATCTTGTTTGCAGGCGATCTTTTCGATGAGCTCCGATTTTGTCGTATCCGTCATGGGTATATACTCGGCATTCCTTAGTTTTTAGCCTTGATGCAGTATTTTATGGGATCAACCGACGGGAACACGTCAGAGACGGGCAAAAAAAAGGCCCTGCGGGGGTTTCATCCCGCGATCCGCATCTGGTTCGAGGAAACCTTCAAGGTCCCTACCCAGGCGCAGCTCGAGGCCTGGCCAGCCATCAAGTCGGGCAGCCACGCCCTGATTGCGGCGCCGACCGGTTCTGGAAAGACCCTGGCCGCCTTTCTGGGCGCGATCGATGATCTGGTGTGGCAGGCCATAGGGAATGACTCCGGTGATGCCCGGCTCGAGGATCACACCCGGATCGTCTATGTCTCTCCGCTGAAGGCCCTTTCCAACGATATACATAAAAATCTGGCCATACCCCTGCGCGGGGTGCGCGAGCAGTTGTCGAAGCAGGGGCTGGGAGAGCTAGCCATTCGCGCCATGGTACGCAGCGGTGATACCCCGCAGAGTGAGCGCGAACGCATGCGGCGCAAACCGCCGCATATTCTGGTGACCACACCGGAGTCCCTCTATCTGCTGCTGAACTCCGATTCAGGTCGCCGGTTATTGTCCACGGCCCAAACCCTAATCGTGGACGAGATCCATGCCATGGCGGGCAATAAACGGGGTGCCCATCTGGCGCTTTCCATGGAGCGTTTGCAGGATCTGTGCGCTTGGCCGTTGACGCGTATTGGCCTGTCGGCCACTCAGAAACCACTGGCCGAGGTAGCGCATTTTCTCACCGGGGCGTCGCCAGGTAAGTGTACGATCATAGACAGCGGCCATGTGCGGGATCGGGACCTGGCCATCGAGGTGACCGGTTCACCACTGGAGGCGGTGATGTCCTCCGAGGTCTGGACCGCGCTATACGAGCGGCTGGTCGCGTTGATCGAGGCGCATGATACGACCTTGATTTTCGTCAATACGCGGCGCCTGGCGGAAAGGATTGCCAAGGCCCTGAGCGAACGTCTGGGGGAACAGGCCGTGACCTCTCATCATGGCAGTCTGGCGCGCGAACATCGCCTGGAGGCCGAGCGGCTTCTCAAGGCGGGGCAGTTGCGCGCCCTGGTCGCGACGGCCTCTTTGGAGCTGGGTATCGATATCGGTGAAGTGGATCTGGTCTGCCAGATCGGTTCGCCGCGCGCCATCAACACCCTGCTGCAGCGCGTGGGGCGTTCGGGGCATGCGGTGGATGCCGTACCCAAGGGACGCCTGTTTCCCACCAGCCGGGACGAGCTGGTGGAATGCGTGGCCCTGCTGGATGCGGTGAACAGGGGCGAGCTGGATCGGCTGACCCTTCCTCAAGGGCCGCTGGACGTCCTGGCCCAACAGCTGGTGGCCGAGGTGGGTTGTGGCGAGCGTCTAGAGGATGATCTGTTTGCCCAGGTCAGGCGCGCCTGGCCCTACCGGTCCCTGGCGCGTGAGGTTTTCGAGACCGTGTTGAACATGCTGGCCGAGGGATTCGCAACTCGCCGGGGCCGTCGCGCCGCCTTGCTGCATCATGATCGGGTCAACCGGCGTATGCGCCCCCGACGCGGGGCGAGGTTGACGGCATTGCTCAATGGCGGGGCAATCCCCGATCTGTTCGACTATGATGTCATACTCCAGCCTGAGGGCGCCTTCGTCGGCACCCTCAATGAGGATTTTGCCTTCGAATCCTTACCCGGCGACATCTTTCAGCTGGGCAACACCTCATATCGATTATTGAAGACCGAAAAGGGCAAGGTACATGTGGAGGACGCCCATGGCCTGCCGCCCAATATCCCCTTCTGGTTCGGTGAGGCCCCGGGACGCAGTGACGAACTCAGCCGGGCGGTATCGGATCTGCGCACCCGCATCCAGGACAGGTTGCAGACCTCGCAGACCAAAGAAACCGTGGACTGGGCGCGATCTCAGCTTAACGTGAGCGCGGCGGCCGCTGCGCAGCTGGTGGAATACTTGGGGACGGCGAATGCCGCACTGGGCTCACTGCCTACTCAGGACGGCATTGTATTCGAGCGGTTCTTCGATGAGGCGGGTGACCAGCATCTGGTGATCCATGCCCCGTTCGGTTCGCGGCTCAACCGGGCCTGGGGGCTGGCCCTGCGCAAACGGTTCTGTCGCAAGTTTAATTTCGAGCTGCAGGCCGCCGCCCTCGAAGACTGCATCGTGCTGTCTCTGGGCAGTACCCACAGTTTCCCTCTGGAGGAGGTCGCGAGATATCTCAAGGCCGACACGGTACGCGATCTGCTGATCCAGGCCCTGCTCGATGTCCCCATGTTCGCTACCCATTGGCGCTGGAATGTCACTATCGCCCTGGCGGTGCGTCGCAATCGCAATGGTCAACGTGTGCCGGCCCAACTCCAGCGCATGGATGCCGAAGATCTGATCGCGGTGGTCTTTCCCGATCAGCTCGCCTGTTTGGAGAATATCGCCGGAAATAGAGAAATTCCGGCCCATCCCCTGGTCGATCAGACCATCCATGACTGTCTGCATGCAGTCATGGACATCGAAGGGCTGGAGACCTTGTTGAGGCGCATCGAAGTCGGCGAGGTACGGATCCATACCCGGGATCTTGCCGGGCCTTCCCCTCTGGCCCAAGAGATCCTGGCCGCTCGGCCCTATGCCTTTCTCGACGATGCCCCGGCCGAGGAGCGCCGTACCCAGATGGTGCAGGCCCGCCGTTTTATGACCCCACAGCAGGCCACCGAGCTGGCGGTGCTGAGCCCCGAGGCCATCGCGCGGGTGCGTGCCGAAGCCTGGCCCGCAGCGACCAATGCCGATGAGCTGCATGATGCGCTGATGCTTATGGCTGTTCTGACTGAGCAGGAGGGCAAGGCGATGGGATCGGGCAAAGGCTGGGAGTTTATGCAAGGGTTGATTCGGGATGGACGTGCTAGCGTACTGACAGCTCAGACGGCTGGACATGGATTATGGGTGTGCGCGGAACGTCTGAGCCTGGTACAGACCCTATTCCCTGAGGCCGGTCTTCAACCCGAAATCAAACCGGTGGGCAAGCCGCGGGAGTGGACCCGCGAGGGCACCATGGTGGAACTGGTACGCGCCAGACTCGAAGGTCTGGGACCGGTCACCGCCGAGACCATGGCGCAGGGTTTAAACCTGCCGGTGAATGAGATCGACACGGCGCTCATTACCCTGGAGACTGAGGGATTCGCGATGCGCGGGCGGTTTACCGCTGGAGTCGACAACGATGAGTGGTGTGAACGCGGCCTGTTGGCACGTATCCATCGATATACCCTGAAACGTTTGCGCGAGCAGGTGAAACCCGTCTCCAGGACGAAATTCATGGCCTTTCTGATTCACTGGCATGGCCTGGATGGATCCGCTGAAGAACAAGGTGAGGGTGAGGGGACCTTATCCCGCATCATTGAGCAGTTAGAAGGCTATCCGATGCCCGCTGCGGCCTGGGAGTCCGAGATCCTGCCTATACGACTACCAGATTACCGCCCGAGCTGGCTGGACCGGCTTTGCAGCACGGGACGCGTCATGTGGCTGCGGTTGATATCGGCTGGAGCGAGAGAGGGTGTCACCAAGGGAGCAAGCCGGGGCAGGGGAGAGAACGGATCTGGCCGTTCGGTGAGAACGGTGGTTTCACGAGGTGTCTCGCCGATCCGCAGCACACCCATCGTTCTGATCGGCAGACGGCATTTCCCGCACTGGAATGTTTCCGTGACGGGCTCGGAAGGGGGCCTATCGAGCACCTCGCGTCGGGTGCTCGACAGGCTGGATGAACACGGGGCCTCGTTCGTTGACGATATTCTGGCCGATACCGGTTTGTTGCATACCCAACTCGAAACCTCCCTTGCAGAATTGGCGGCCCTCGGATGGGTCAGTTCCGACACCTTCGTGGGCTTGCGTGCACTGATGGTCCCCAGCAATCGCCGTAAACCCCTGCCAGGTCATCGTCGCCGGGGTGGGGTGGCGCAAGGGGTAGAAGATGCCGGGCGCTGGTTCAGCTTGCGCAACCGCCAAGGCACAGTTCCGGAGGCCGGTGAAGGTCGGGACATGGCTCGCATAGAGTATATTGCCAAGCTGCTATTGCGCCGCTACGGTGTCGTATTTCGCACCTTACTTATCCGAGAAGCAGGATTGATCCCCAGTTGGCGGGATCTGCTGTATGCCTATCGTCGCATGGAGGCCAGAGGTGAGCTGCGTGGAGGGCGTTTTGTACAAGGCTTCTCCGGCGAGCAGTTCGCCCTCCCCGAAGCGGTGGGTCTACTCAGAAAGCTGAGCCGCCGGGAAAAAACCGGGACCTTGCTCGCCATCAGCGCCGCCGATCCCCTCAATCTAGTAGGTATTGTCTTACCCGGGCAACGCGTACCCGCGCTCACCGGTAATCGGGTGTTGTACCGAGACGGCCAGGTTCTCGCCGCAAGCATGGCAGGAAAGATTCAGATTCGGGAGGAAGTGGATGAAGCGACGGCCTGGGAGGTCAGTAATGCGCTGTTGCCTAACTTTGATTGTGTTAAGCGTGTGAATATGAAGGTTTGAAAGGGGGTGTAAGGGGCTTCTCAGTGGTCCGGATATTCTGATTTTGACATCGTGGCCCGATAACTGCTCCACGGCCACTTCTCCGGTGAGTCCACCAACCCTGCTCTTAGCGGGTTGAGGACGACGTATCGGCTGAGTTCAAGGAGGTAGGCGTCCTTGTCCACTAGGATTCCCTTGAGACGGCCTTGGAACAGATGCCTGCTTCAGGCTCATTTAAGGATTGGAATACACTGTTTGTCAATACCCTTCCAGGTGCATGACAATCCGTATTACAATCCATCCGATGAATAAAGCAGGGCTTCCTTGAAGAGAACACCTATGCCTGATAAATATTCGCGTATTGCCGCTGTAACCGGAGCCACATCCGGAATTGGTGAAGCTACAGTGAGAAAATTTGTTGCCGTCGGCTTTGGTGTCGTCGGTAATGGGCGCAACGCCACTAAACTGGCAGCGCTTGAAAAAGAACTCGGGTCTGCATTCCGTGGTGTTATTGGCGATGCTGCCGACAGCACCGTATTGGAAGCGCTCTTTACTACGGCTAGTGATCGTTTTGGCAAAACAGTCGACATCGTCGTTGCCAATGCAGGTCGAGGTCTGGGCGGATCGGTCAAGGATGCCAATCTGGTGGAATTTGAGGATCTTCTAAAAATAAATGTAACGGGTACCCTTGCTCTTTTGCAAAAGGCTGCGCAAAAGATGGTGGATACACAACAGAACGTCTATCCCGACTCGGCGGCCGACATCGTCATTGTTGGGTCAGTCGTCGGGCGGCACGTATCGCCATTTAGTGCGGTATATGGAGCTTCCAAATTTGCGGTGCATGCGCTGGCTGAAGGTCTCCGGCGCGAAGTTGGGCCTAAAGGCATTCGTGTCTCATTGGTTGAGCCGGGGGCCGTGCTGAGTGGGTTTCAGGCGGGTGCCGGCTACAGCGACGAATTGGTGCAGAGTTTTGAAGATAATTTTGGACCACTTTTGGTGGGAGATGACGTGGCAAACGCCATTCACTACATTGTCACTCAGCCGCCTCATGTGCACATAAGCGACATTGTTGTTCGCCCTACGCGTCAAGATTATCCATAACTTCAATTAAGATACAGGGGAGGGCCATTGATACACGATCCGCCTCATTATGTGCAGCTGTGGGAACTCACAGGGTCGGCGAAATAGGAAATTCCCGGTTCGCGAATGAACCCCATCGTTTTCAATCAGCTGACACCTATAAACAAGCTGTTCACCAGCCTAAGCAGCCGAGCGGTGATCGCCGGGTCGACCGTAATCACTTCGGCGAGATCCTTCATTGAGGAATCTGGATCGTTCAATACCTGCTTAATGCGTTGGTAAACTAAGGGCGGTGAGGTTAAGGTGGTCACGCCCGAGGTTAATGATTCTGCGGTATGCATTCCTAAGCATCGGTCCCGAGTAAAGTTCAATGGTTGAGTGCATCTGACTATGAATCGATATTTTTCTCGGACAGTTTGGGGAATACTTTAGCCCACGAGGCGGGATCATTTTGTTGTTGCGGGAAACATGCTCTGCTATTCTCTGGGTGCTAAACCCGTGACAGATGGCATCGTAAGTGTCTATTTTGCCAAAACGGCCAGGCGGAGCCATCCGCACAACTCAGCAGTATTTGATATTGATGGAGTCAGGGAGAAACAGGTGGCGCATTC
>JBDLIZ010000318.1:0-6545 GCA_039714615.1 Pseudomonadota bacterium
ACGCTTATCTCATTGCCCCACCGTTTCCAGTGATTCAATGGTGAAATAAAACGCCTAGAATATGGCGGTGGTCAGCGATCTACTGTGAAGAACAACAATAGGTAAGGACCAGAAATCGAAAAGGGACAGCCGAATCGCCAAGCGATACCCCAGTGCGAACGCACCCGGGTCAAACAGGCTGTCCGGTCCAGGTCAACAGGCCCCGGTAGTCCGGTAATCCTCAGGGTTGAGAGAAATCACGGAGAAAGTGAGATGAAAGTAACAGAAGTGCTGGTGAAGGTCTATGAACCGGAACGACTGCAGGCGGCATGGCAACAGGTCAGAAAGAATGCCGGAGCAGCCCGCGTAGGTTGGGGTGAAGTATGAACCCCAACGAATAGCAACGTCGATACTGGGAACGCCTGATCAGCAATGAGTGTGATTATGCTCGGCATGTGGATTAGATTCATTTTAATCCGGTGAAGCATGGTTATTTAAAGCGAGCATCGGATTGGCTGCATTCGAGCATACACCGGCATATTCAGGCGAGTCTTGTGGATCAGGATTGGGGTATGCGCGAGGGCGTCGACGAGAGAAATGGGTATGGCGAGGCATGATTGGGTAGGTGTTGGGGTTCGTTCCTCACTCCAACCTACGAGCTACGAGCTGATAAGGTTCTGGGGCATAGATCAGGGCACTGATCGCGTCTGCTTGAGCCTTAGTATCCGCCAATCGATCTTGAGCTGCCCGTATCGATTCCTGTGATCTTTCCACCTGAATAACTTGCCTTCGAGCAAAGACCTCTTCTTTGCGCTGTAGCTCTGCCTTCATCTGAGCGGTTTTAAAGTCATCGATGGATTGCTTTAACGCAGCTTGGGCCCGCTTCATGACCTCTATGGCATCATCATGTCTTGATTCTTCATGCAGCTTATTCGCCGTTGAGATCAGTTCATATGCCTGGGATCTCCAGTACAATGCATGACCATACATGTCTGCCGCACGAATCCTGGCCTCAATAACATCCGCTTTGTCCTGAGCCTTGCTCAATTGAGCCTGGGCCGCTTCGATCGATGCTTTTTGCTTTGTCGCCTCAAGCAGCATCTTCTCGGTTCGGAGCCTCGCTTGCCTTTCCTGATCCTTCTGCCGAGCCTCTAAAAGGTTATTCTGTTCGGTGAGTTTGTTCTTGAGCGCTTGCAGATTGATCGTGTCGGGCCTTACGGCTTCGACAATAGACAGATAATCCTCTGTCTGCCTGAGCCTTCCCTGTTGCATCGCATTTGACGCCAGATCCATATAATGTCGTGCTATACGCTCGATCCCCTGCTGTGTCGGTCTGTTCTCTGGATCAAGTTTGAGTACCTCACGATATCTTTTCAAACTTATTGACCAATCTTCCGTAGCAAAACTTTGCTCGGCCTGCATCAGCGCTTCGGCAATCCTTTTTTCTTGTTCTATAATCCTCTGACGCCGAGTATCCTGGCCAATCGCTTGAGACAAATTGACTTGAACCCCTTCGAAACTGTCCAATATCACTGGTTTGAAATATATGCCGGCTATAATCAATATGAGAACTACCCCTAAAAAAACAAATAGACCCGTACGTCTCGGGGATCTCTTTCCATTCGTGAAAGTCAACTTATCCCGTTCCTGCCGGGTCGCACTAAAAGGCATTGTCTCCATGGTTTGATGAACAGAACGCCTTTCAGCCTGTCCGTTGATTTGTAGTGAAAAGGTAGGCTCAACGGATTCACCTAAAAGCATCTGCTTCCATTTAAGCGCGCTCTGCGGTCGATCTGTCGCCTTGAACATCAAGGCGTAATCGACTGCCTGAAGAAAACCTATCGAATATCTCTGTTGCCCGATTTCTATAGCGGGCCAATACGGGTCTATGCCATTGGCTAATAAAGCCTCGCCCCGTTGCAAGGCATCCGCGGGCTTATGACCAGCAATCGCCAAGTAGGTAGTGGCATCCAGGGCATAGATATCACTCCAAGGGCCTTGATCCCTTTCGACAGCGTATTAAAGTGTAAAGCAGGGTGATCGGTCCCAATTCTAGGGACCTATTACTTTTTAACCAGACAGCTTCTAATACCTTTCAGACATAAAAATGGATCCTAAAAAGCAGCAGGTTTCTAGGCATCCTCCGCCAGGCGTAGACCGGTAAAGGCCCAGCGCTCATCAGGATAGAAAAAATTGCGATAGCTGCTGCGGGTGTGGCCGTAGGGTGTGGCGCAACAGCCGCCCTTCAGCACCATCTGGTTGGACATGAATTTGCCGTTGTATTCGCCAATGGAGCCCGCTAAAGGTTTGAACCCCGGGTAAGTGGAGTAGGGTGATCCGGTCCAGGCCCAGAGATCCCCATACCACTGATTTCCATCGCCTGCTGGTGACGGGTGCAATAGATCGCTGTCGGCGAAATTGCCCGTGACGGGTTGTTCTTCCAGCATAGTCTCCAACTCGCTCTCTAGGGGCAGGCGTTTGCCCGCCCAGCGGGCGTAGGCGTCGGCCTCGTAGAAGCTGAGATGGCAGACCGGTTCATGAGGATTGAGCTGGCGCATGCCACCAAGGGTGAACTGCAACCACTGTCCATCCAGCTGCTCCCAGTAGAGCGGATGGCGCCAGTCCTCGCGTTGCAGCAGGGCCCAGCCGTCAGACAGCCACAGGGCCGGATCGGAGTAGCCGCCATCCTCGATGAAGGCTAGGTATTCGCCGTTGGTGATGAAGCGGTCTGCAAGGCAGTGATCTCGCACCAGCACATCATGGCGAGGTGTTTCGTTGTCGTAGGCGAAACCTTTATTTGCGTGGCCGATCCTATGGATGCCACCGGCACGCTCCAGCCAGCGCATCGGGCGAGTCTTACCCTGCGGTGTTTGCAGATCATCGCGATAGGCCGGCCTCAGGGGATTGACCGAGAAGTTGTGCTTGACGTCCATCAGCACCAGTTCCTGGTGCTGCTCCTCGTGGTTGAGACCCAGAATCACATAAAAGGCCAACGTTTCCCATTGTGCATCATCTACGTTCTCAATCAGTTCCCGCATTCTGTCGTTCACATAGCTGCGGTAGCGGTATACTTCATCAAGGGTGGGGCGGGAGAGCATGCCCCGCTTGGAGCGCGGATGCATCTCACCATGGGTGTAGTAATAACTATTGAAGAGAAAGTCAAAGCGGAGATTATAGGGCTTGTATCCGGGGACAAAGTGTGGCAGTACAAATGCCTCGAACAGCCAGGTAACGTGCGCGATGTGCCACTTGGGCGGGCTGGTCTGCACGATGGATTGAATCTGGTAGTCATCAGTCGCCAGTGGCGAGCAAAGGCTCTCCGTGTAGCGGCGTACACGCTCGAATTCGGCAATCAGCGTTTCGCGGCTGGCGTCCATGGTTACTGCGGTATCCATATCGATTCCCCGATTTGTAATGCGGAAGGTGTTGTTTTAGGAGCGACACCGGCGGGCCAGTCATATCAACCGTGCTAGGAGCCTATCGGATTTAGGCGATCGTAGCGAAGGAAAATCGATCCAAACCAAGTTTTTCCGCAGTAGATCAGTCCTAAGTCCGATAGGTTCCTAGGCCATGTGTTCGCACCACTTGCAAGGTCTGAAGATAGTCGAGCAGCAGTTCAAGCGGCTGGTCTGACGCCACCACCGTTGCATAGGGCAAAATCGCGCCCGTCCAGCATTCAGTATACCAGTAAGCGCCATGTGGCAACGCCAGGTCCGTACAGATGTTCGGGACTGGATAGGCGGTAGTGTAGAGGTGGGATGGAAATACCGGCCACCTCGCGGTGGTCGGTAAATCAGTCGTTTAATCGATATCAGCCAGATCGATGCCCAGTCCCCTGGCCACTCCTTCGCCGTAATTCGGATCCACCTTCATGAAGTGTCCGATCTGCCGGATCTGGATGTCCCTGGGGACTCCCTGCATGGCGCCAACGATGTTGTTGATGAGACGCTCCCTCGCAGCGTTGTCCATCAGACGGTACAAGTCGCCGGCCTGGGTGTAATCGTCGTTACCCTCACGATGGTTATAGCGATCGGCGTTACCCTCGATGCGCAGGGGTGGTTCGGCGTAGCTCGCATTATCCGCCGGTCCATCAAAGCTATTGGGCTGGTAAACGGGTGTCCCACCGCCGTTGCCGTCGAACCGGGTCTGGCCGTCGCGCTGATAGCTGTGGACTGGGCAGCGTGGTTTGTTCACGTCGATCTGGGTGTGATTGATGCCGATTCGATAGCGATGTGCGTCCGGGTAGGCCTGCAGGCGTGCCTGCAGCACCTTATCTGGTGACGGACCGAGTCCTGGCGGTAGATTGCCGGGACCGAAGGCCGCCTGTTCCACCTCGGCGAAATGGTTCACCGGGTTACGGTTGAGCTCCAGGACGCCGACCTCGATCAATGGGTAATCGCTGTAGTGCCACACCTTGGTCAGGTCGAATGGATTGACGTTATAATCCTCAACATCTTTCTCGGGCATGATCTGCAGCTTCACGCTCCATTTCGGATGTTCGCCGCGTTCGATCGCTTCATAGAGTTCCTGGCGGTGATAGTCCGGATTATCAGCAGCGATTCTCCCAGCTTGTTCTACCGTCATGCATTCAATGCCTTGCTGAGTCTTCAGGTGCCACTTCACCCAGAAACGTTCGCCGTCATTGTTCCACAGACTGAAGGTGTGGCTGCCGAAACCGTCCATGTGACGCAGGGTAGAGGGCAGGCCGCGATCACCAAACAGCCAGGTTACTTGATGCAGAGACTCTGGACTCAGCGACCAGAAGTCCCATTGCATGGTGGTGTCGCGTAGCCCGGCCACCGGGTGGCGTTTCTGCGAATGGATGAAATCCGGGAACTTTAGCGGGTCGCGGATGAAGAAGATCGGCGTGTTGTTGCCTACCAGATCCCAGTTGCCTTCTTCTGTGTAGAATTTAACCGCAAATCCGCGCGGGTCGCGCACCGTATCAGCCGAGCCGAGTTCGCCTGCCACGGTGGAGAAGCGGGTGAAGACTTCACACTGATTACCCACTTTCGAGAACAAGGCAGCACGCGTGTATTTCGATATGTCTCCAGTTACGGTAAAGCTGCCATAGGCGCCGGCACCCTTGGCATGCACTACGCGTTCCGGAACACGCTCGCGGTTGAAATGGGCCAACTTTTCCATCAGATGCACATCTTGCATCAGCAATGGCCCCCGGGGTCCGGCGCTTATTGAGTTTTGGTTATCCGCCACTGGGCAGCCGGCGGTTGTGGTCATGGTCTTCTTTGTTGACATGAGGTATCTCCTGTTTGCGTGTTTTGAGTCGATCCTACCCAGCATTCGCTGGGGATGGTTGGCAATGTAATAACAGGAGAAATATTTGTGAAATCGTTTATTATGATCTAATTAATAGATATTACCGATTATTATGCTTGAGCTATGAACCTCAGAGATCTTAAATACCTCGTCGCATTAGCGGACACCCATCATTTCGGTCAAGCGGCCGAGCGATGTTTCGTGAGCCAGCCCACCCTGAGTGGTCAGATAAAAAAGCTGGAACAGGAATTAGGTGTGACCCTTTTTGAACGCACCAAACGTTCGGTGCGAACAACACTTTTGGGCGAAGCCATCGTCGAGCATGCCAAGCGAATACTGGAGCAAGCCGATGCGCTACGGCAACTGGCGCAGTCGCACCAAGACCCACTGTCCGGTCCCTTGCGCATGGGGGCGATTCCGACCTTAAGTCCTTATCTCATACCCTTGATTCTCAGGCCGTTGAAAAAGAAGTATCCGCAGGTGAAACTGGTGCTGTCCGAGGAGCTCACCGACATGCTACTCACACGCCTGGGAAGGCACGAAATAGACGCTGCATTATTGGCAACGCCAGTAGATGATCTGGGTTTGGAATCGATCCCCTTATTCGATGAACCCTTCTGGTTGGTTTATTCGCGAGGCCATCCGTTTTCTAACAAGAAAAAAATCCTCCAGGAGGATCTGGTCAGCACGGATCTGCTTTTGCTAGCAGAAGGCCATTGCCTTGCCGAACAGGTAATGGAGGTGTGTCACATGCGGGGGCGTGATATACAAGGTGAGATGGCGGACTTACGCGCTGCCAGTTTGGAAACGTTGTTGCAAATGGTCGGGGCGGGGTTTGGGAGTACGCTGTTGCCTGCTCTGGCCTTAAGGACGGGCTTAGCAAAGGATAGAGGGATTATTGTACGGCAACTGAAATTGCCGGATACCTATCGCCGGATATTATTGGTATACCGCCGTACTTTTCCCCGCCGTCGGGCGCTTGAGCTGTTCGCCGAAGTTGTGCTTGAGAATTTGCCCGACACCGTTACTCCTTTGGCCTTCGGCAACCGTGGTTTAGGTTCTATCAGACCTTTCCCTCCCACTGCATGTTAAAGTCCGTCCCACCATAATAGCGAAATACACTTCTCTGTTCATCGCCATTCAAGGCGTAGAGGTGGCGTATATGATCTCGGTCAAACGCACCAGTCTGTTGTTTGGCCTGCTCTACGGCGCTTTGCTTTTTAGCGAACCTCGGCTGGGTCACAATCTGCTGGCCGGTTCCTTGATGGTCAGCGGTGTGGCATTGCTTG
>JBDLIZ010000319.1:0-6532 GCA_039714615.1 Pseudomonadota bacterium
ACTAGTGGTACCTGGCGGCAAAATGATGCCTGCAAATGTGCTTGAACCGGACAACATGAGTAATCTGTACCTGGAAGAGCTGGGAGTTGCCTCCGTCCCTGATAGCCGCATGCCCATGCCGGAAGGTCGCAGCTCGGACAGCAGCACACTTGTGATTGGTTCAACCGGTGTTGTTAACTGAAACAATAACGATTACTGATATTCAAGGCTGAGGGCGCATGAACTACATCCGTATAATCCAGCATGGCACATGCTCAATTACGAATGCCATAAATGGCTCAACCGTGTGGCATGGTGTTGGAGCGCCAAGCTGATTGTCAGTGCCGCGACACCATGATCTATACCATTGAAAAAATATTAATAACTGCTTGCCGATGCCTGCCAGTGCCAGATGTTGCCAGACAGTAACAAGGATAAACCACTGATTACATAAGCTTGCTGTGATTTAATGCCTGTAGGTGCCAGTCAGTGCCAGGTCTGGCCTACTCCCACTCGATTGTAAACAAGCCTTGAAAAGCTAGTAATGGCGCGGGTTTTGAGATGGCTATGAATGTTAATACCATGAAAAATACCATGTTCAGAAATTGCTGCTAATTACCACTGAAAATTTCCAATAGAACCCTGGCACACAGCAGCCTAAGCGACCTTCCGGGCTTTGACTTCCAGGTGTATCCCCTCCTGCTCCTGCAGGTAATGGATTACTGCAAACAGGTTGCTCGCCTGGGGATTCCCTTTCGGCCCGAACATACGCATGAGACTCTTGCTCGACTTGTAGAAGACCCGGGACAGCTCCTCGAACCCGATCGTCGCATTGATATAGTCGCGCAATACCGCCTTGCCGGTATCGACATCATCGGCGAGCAGGCATTCGACACCTTCTTGCAGCAGGGCCTTGCGAAACGCGGGATCCCGTTGGGCGCGCGCCTGAATGGTGTCCTTAAAATCTCTCGTCAAAGCCATCATGTCATCTCTTGCCGTTTCCGACGCTGATAGTCGCGCCAATGCCCTTTTGCGGCAGCAATATCTGCGTCCTGGCGTTTCTTGGTACCACCCGCGAGCAAAATCACCAATCGACCCCCATTCTTGCCAAAATAGATCCGATAACCAGGACAAAATCAATCCGGTACTCATAGTACGATGGCACCAACACCTTTCACATTAGAGAAGTTGCCCTGCTCCATCCGATGGACTGGTGTCGCCACCTTGACCGCAGCGACCACATTCAGACGATCGAACCATTTGGCATAAGGACTGTTTCCCTCAGCATCGAGGTATTCTCTAACCTCTATCATACGACCCATATAGTATCATATATGTTACCTTTAGCAATACCCCTACAACGATAATTTCTGTATAACGATTGGAAATCTGTCGCCGACATCGATTCATGTAGAGGAATTGTTGCTTCAATGACATAGACTTTTAGCGGCAGTATTGGTAGCGTCGCGATAGAAAAGCCCAATCAGGACATTCGCAAGTTATGACAGGAGTACCAGCAGGTCTATCATTGACGGATCTCCTCAATGGCGATGTGTTACTAACGACAACTTCTTCGCATCAATGATCATCATCCCCTTTGACAGACGAATCGACTGGTCAAGACCGCCCGTCATGACCATCCTTCTGATTGCCATAAATGTACTGGTTTTCTTCATAGTACAGAGTGGTGAAGATAAGGCGCTGGACAGGGCATATGATTTCTATATGGATTCAGGATTATCGAAAATCGAATATCCGGTTTACAAGGAATACTTGCAGCAACAAACACCAGAGCGGAGCTTTTACGGTAAGGATATCAATGGTTGGTGGCAGCTACAGCATGACTACGGATTCATAGAGCGATTGCAGGCCGGAGAGATCATTACCCCATCATCGCCGGATTTTACGGAATGGCGGAGGATCCGTGAACGTTTCGATGAACTGATGACTAAAGTCGTGTTCATCGAATATGGTTTCAAGACTGCCCAGCCCACGCTGCTCACATTCTTTACCCATATGTTTCTCCACGGTGGAATAGGTCATTTGCTTGGCAACATGTTCTTCCTTTTCGCAGTGGGTTTCATGGTAGAGGCTGCACTGGGGAAAATTGCATTTCTGAGCCTTTATCTCCTGTCCGGGATAGGATCAGCCGCATTTTACCTATTACTTTCTCCAGACAGTTTGGTACCGGGTGTCGGTGCATCGGGTGCTATTTCCGGCCTGATGGGGATGTATGCTTCGCTTTACTGGTTTCGTCGCATCCGGTTTTTCTACTTTCTGTTTTTCTATTTTGATTACATTACGATTCCGGCGATTGCACTGCTTCCCCTGTGGATAGGGTCGGAGATTTTCCAGATTATCATCCACGCAGACAGCAATATAAATTTCCTGGCGCATCTGGGTGGACTTCTGTCCGGCGCTGCGCTGGGAATGGCTGCAAAGCGTTTCATTTCCTCACTCGACATGTCGTTCTATGATGACAGGAAAAAAGAGGAGCTGTTTGTCACCCGGCTGTCGAGGGCCGATGCATTATGCCAGCGGCTCGAATTCAAGCAGGCATTACCCCTGCTTAAACAACTCAACAAGGAGGATGCGGATCACCCTGCAGTGCTCTATAGACTGCATCAGTGCACCCGTTTAATGCCGGAAGGTGATGACTATCACCGCTACAGCAGAAAAGTACTTCTTCTGCAAGACCAGGACCAGCAAACTCATCATTGGGTGAGGGATACCTTCAAACATTACCTCAAGCACGCCATGCCGAAACCACATCTGGACAGGCGGCTTGTGACGATCCTTGCACGCAGGTTTATCAGGGAGGGGGAATTCGAGGACGCTGAATTTCTGGCAGGGCTGTTGATAAGGGACCCAACAGCGGACAAAGACATCATCGATGTTCTCGAGCGGCTGGCCAATATGCTTGAAAAAAACGGAGAAGGTCAAAAAAGCCTGCAATATCGTATGGAGATGACAAAGATGCTGGGTACCGGCAATTAAGCCGAAGTAGTTTTCTGAAAAATGCTTAGGATTTCAAATCAGGGTAAAGAGAGGTTGGCGATCATGTTCCGATACTCCTTAACGGAAGTTGCCAACTCATGCCGTGGATGGGTTTTCAAAATCTGATCCAGCACTTTTTTCGCCTCATCATCATGACCCAGGTCTTCGCACAAAATTTGCGCAGACAACATGGATATTTGTGGTAGATAGTCGCTTTCCGGATACCTTTCGGAAAACTCCTTGACCAGACCAAGCGCCTCTTGCCTCCTCCCCTTCTCCCGCAGGACCTTCATTAATGGCAGATAGTCTTTTTGCTGTTCCAGCGGGCATGCCAGCACCTTTCCGATACAGTCCAGATAAACATCGGCGCCATCATACGAATTGCCACTTGAGATTAGCAGTGAAATATATTTTTTGCCATGCCGTATAATTTGTTTCGGTTCGCCGTGCATCATCAGCATGGTATGGAAACGACGGTGTAATACGGCGTTATCAGGCGAATCGGCTACTTCGGATTCAAGCTCTGCCAATGCTGCAACTGTATTTCCTTCCGCCATGAATTTCTCGAACAGCTCCGAAACGATGCCCTCATCTTCTTCAGAACCTTTCGCTGACTCCTGCCGAGGAGCCGACTCTCCGAGTTCTTCATGAAACTGAAACAGCAGGTATCCCATCATATGAAACATTACAATAGAGAAATAGATACTGACTGCGCGAAGCAGAAAAATCAGCGTCTTTCCCGAAGTCTGCTGGTATACAAAGCCCTGTAGATTCGCCTCTGCGATAGTTAACATGAAAAGAAACCCCAACAGGGCCAGATAGGACCACCCGATTCGCCTCACCATTTTGGTCATCAAAACGGGATTTATCGCAGACAGGAAGTCATGAGTCATCCCCATGACCATGACACTCGCCGGCAAGAGGAATATTCCTGAATAGAACAATACCAGGGCCGGAATTTCGCCGGCGAACCGCGCCACCTGGAAAATTATTATCCCGAAAAGAATAAAAACACAAAGCTGTTTGAACGGGATTTCATACTGCTCAAACAGCACCTTGTAACTTAGTTCTGGGGGATTGAGATCACCTTCAGCCGTATACTCCAGGGCTGTAAAACAGTACTTGTAGGGGAGTGCCAATGAAACAACAAGCAGTATCAAACCGATCACGGGAATATCCGGCACCAGCGACAATGATGCGGCAATGCCTGTCAGGCACAAGGGTGAGAACTTCAGTCCATAAGTAAAAAACTGTGGGATTCTGTTCCAGATTGGCTGGATATCGTTTGATGAGTCCATATATTCGCCATACTCCCTGTGAGCTTTCACAAGCATAAATCATATAACCAATATCTCACCAAAGAAAGGACCAACAACCCGAGCGAGGGATTTACTCTCAACGGTCAAAAAATGATGCAGGCGATCACCTTCACGGCGCCCCCGCATTCCCGGCAGGTCTCGATGTCGATGTTGAAGACGCGCTTGAGCCGCTGCGCCCACGTCATCGACGCACGCTGTTCGGCGGGCGTTGGCGGTTCTTCGAATACCTTGGCCTTGTTCCCCCTGCCCCGCCTGGACGGTGTCACCCTCGCGCGGTGTTGGCTGTTCGATGCAAACGCCCCATGGAACCGGGTGAGGTTGACGAAACAGCATGTGAAAGTGGATGTTGAAATTCAGCGCACTGCCGAAGCGTTGGATCAGGGTGACCGCACCCGTGCGGGCGGGCGTGTGAGTAAAGCCCGCCTTCTTGATCAGGTGCGTGGCGATAATGCGATACACGATGCCAAGCACTGACCCAGGATCGCCGGCAGGGTGGCGAACAGAAGTCGCGGTTGAAATGGGAAGCCCGCTGACGCTGGTAACTACCAGCATCCCTCTCCCGGGTGGCCGTCCTGGCCGCCGCCCCGTGGGGCATGATCCGCGTCCTTGCGAAACTGAATATTTGTACAGTCTATCGCTCAACTGCGTGATCTTGAAGCCTCAGCTGTGATGCCGGCCAGTACCAGGCATTACCAGCCAGTGCCGGTCACTCCCACTCGATTGTAAATAAGCCGAGAAAAGCCAGTAGTGGCACGGATTTTCCGGCGGTTATAAGTATCGATACCATGAAAAATGCCCTTATTCTTTTTCATTTCCAAGCAATTCGGGGTTGTTCGCTTTTAACCAGCCAACAACCGAATTCAGCAAAGCCTCGGCATGCGATACACATTCCTCCACCGCGCTGGCCGGAACGATATCGCCGGAGTAATCCGCGACATTACGCTGCTTGCGCAAGGCGTCCAGAACAATCACCGTCTGCCTGTCCACGCCAACAGTCTGGCTTAGCGTCTGGATCATTGTCATGTGATGGCCGGGCTTGCTCGTCAGTGTTCTAAAACCATTGGCCTGCAATGCCGCATTGGCCAACTGCATGATGGCCTTGTAGGCAGCATCGAAACGATTCCCGGCACTGATTTCCCCAACATGCGCATCGGCGATATTCCGTTTCGCCGCCGACAACAGCCGCCCGATCACCACCACATCCGGCGTGAACTTTTCCAGGCTGATCCCCACCAGGTTAGCCAGACTCATGCCCAACCCCGATCACATCCATGCGCGGCTTTGCCATAACTTCGATGACAAAGGCGTCTTTCGCAGTTTTCATGCGAGTCCATTCCTCCTTGCGATAAATTTTCGGGTTTACCTCCCGACCGAGCGTTTCCTGAACCGGATAGAGTACGCTGACCACTTCGGCAAAACCCGCTTCGCCGATAATCAGTAAATCGATATCGCTGGTCGCGGTCTCTTTGCCACTGGCCACGGAACCAAAAACAAAAGCCCGGTCGATTTTTCCCGCCAGTGGTTCAAGCGCGCGTCGGATGACCTCGGTCACGCCAAAGGTCTTTTTGACGATGCCAAGCAACTCACCGTAGATCGGGCAGCGCGGGTCGGCCTGATAATGGTGCTGGTTGCCAATCCGGGTCATGCGCAGGATGCCCGCCGCCAGCATGCGGTCCAGCTCGCGCTTGATGGTTGCCACCCCCATACCGGTAAGACGCAGTATCTCCTTGATGTAAAAACTCCGGTCCGGCTGCCCATACAGTAAACCCAGCACCTTTTGCTGGGTCTCGGTAAACAGGGCATCGCTAAGCTGGCTCATGGTTGCTCTACACGATATTTCATAAATTGTGAACGATAGTTCAATATTTATGAACTTTCAAGCCGAGATTGTCTCCTGGATGCGTCTGAAATACTGTCCAGTCCACGTGTTACCGCCTGCCTGGGTGCAAGAACTTGTAATACTTGGGTTGACGCAGGCATTTTTTGGATACCATCAAAAATACCATCGGATATGAGAACCACCTGACCAAGCTCAACCAACTCATTGATATTCGAGGTTCGCCAACCGTTGATTATGTGATTTACATGCTCAACGAGTGCGAAGTCATCGTTTAATAACAATCACTTGTGTGACAGGCCTACTCCCACTCGATGGTGGCCGGCGGCTTGCCAGATATATCATAAACTACGCGAGATATATCGGGTACTTCATTGATAATACGACGGGAAACATGATC
>JBDLIZ010000320.1:0-6510 GCA_039714615.1 Pseudomonadota bacterium
TATCGTGGATGAATGCCCCCTCGTTTCGAAGGCCTGAGGTTACATTTTAGATTGAATCAGACGTCGAGGCCTTTCTCCGCGTAGCGGCTTCGTCCAACTCACCGGTTTAACGGGAGATCAAATTTACCGTGAGCGAGGGGGGGGGTGTAGAACACCCATGCAGACGCTAGAGGACGGCAAACAAATCTGGAAGGAGAAGTGCGTGGCTTGAACTTGACCTGATAGACACCGACATCAAATTCGGTAACTGTCAGATCGAGTCTAGATTAGTACAGATTACGCGATGTAGGCTGTTTGCACGGCTAAATCGCCAAAACGGCTGCAACTGCACTTACTTATTCAATCAGTGGGTTCGCTAACGCGAATTATTGCTTTGTGCCCCCTGTGTGGCCACGAGTTTTGCAAAAGGCTCATTGTCTTTTTTTATTTTTCTTTTCAGGTGGTGCATCGGCAGCATGCCCGGCGAACCGCATACCATGCAGGTCTACCAGATCACCGATATTTTTTCTTACCAATGAATACGAACCTCTTGAATGGCCAGCGGCGTGGCCTTTTGAATCTCGAACGTGGTGCCCTTGAACTCAATTTCAGCCCCCTCGCCAGGCACCTCGCCGGACTTTTCAAGTAAGAAACCAGCGAGTGTGGTGTATTTTCCCGGCGGCAGCTCGATACCCACCTTGTCCCACAGGTTTTGCAAGTCGATGCGGGCGCTGACCAGATATTCCTGTTCGCCGAGCTTGCGCACCCATCCCACGGCCTCTTGCGTGGAGCGGTATTCGTGCTCGAGTCCTTCCACGACCTCTTCCATGATGTCCTCGAGGGTCACGATGCCCTGCGCACCACCGAATTCGTCTACCACCACGGCCATGGCATCGTGTTGCGTACGCATCTGCATCAATAACGATTTAATACTCTTGGATGAAGGTGCGTACGTTACCTCTTGGAGTATACTCTCGATCGGTTCCTCGGCAGGATTGGCAACCAATTCGAGAGTGTTGATCACACCAATCACCTGATCGATGCGTTTTTCATAGACCGGAAACAACTTATGCATCTTCTTCTCCGCGAGTTTCGACGCCTCACCACTGGTAGCGCCACGCTCTATGGCCACCGCGTCGATGAGTGGGATCATGATTGCGCCGGCAGTCTTTTCCCTGAAATCGAACATGCGACGAATCATGTTCTTCTCCATGGGCCGGATATCACCGCCGCCGCCTACGGGAGACATATCCATCATGGTCTGGATCTCTTCGCGCAGGGTGAACGGATTAGCCTCATCTTTACCACCGCCCAACAGGCGCGCGATCAGCCGGGTCAAGACGGAAAATATCACCAGGATGGGGAAAAACAGGTATGAGAAGAAACGCAATACAAAAATAGCCTTGGGCGTGATCTGATTGGCATGTTGCTGGAAAATGCTTTTGGGTACGATTTCGCCGAATACCCAGATCAGTGGTGCCACCAGAACAATTGCCAACCAACTCATCGATTCGCCGAACAGTTGTATCATCAGGGCGGTACCCAAGGTGGTGTTGGTAACCACTGCGATATTTGTACCCACTAGTGTAGTTGATAACAACCACTCGGGTTTTTTCAGCATTTGGATCGCCAAACGTGCGCCACGCGAACCTTTAGCGGCATCGTGACGTAGGCGCATTCGATCCGCGCTGACCGTACCGATCTCCGAACCTGAGAAGAAGGCCTCTGCGATCAGGCAAAGTATCATGATTAATACGGTAATTAGAATCTCCATTGTTTATGCCCCTACTTCTTTTTTTGATTTGGCGTCGGATTTCACGCGCGCTTCGTCTGCTTCGGCGGAAGGCGCCGCGGGTTGCTGTTTCTCGAGGTATTCTACCTTGACCTCTCCGATGCGGTTTTTCTTGATCCCGACGGCGGATACCGTAAAGCGCAACGGATCGATATCGATCATCGTACCCATCGGAGGCAGTTCGCCATAATTCTCCAACAGGAGGCCACCCAGGGTTTTCACCCCATGACTATCTAACTCGATCTCCAGTGCCTCGTTGAGGTAATCAATGGGCAGGGAGCCTTCGGCCCGATACACGCCTTCACTCATCATTTCCAATTTATGCGCTGCCTTCTTCTGGGTCTCGGAGCGGCTTGTAATCTCACCGAAAATGCATTCCAACAGGTCCTCCATGGTGACCAGGCCGGTTACGCCACCATATTCATCCACGGATAGGGCCATGGATAGTTTGCGTTCCCGGAAAATATGGAAGAGGTCGGCGAGGTGTTTGGATTCCGGGACATAGTAGGGTTCACGCAATATATTCTTTAGATCTTCAGGGGTGTTTGGCGCGTCTTCAACGGATTTTCCGACCAAATCCCGGGCATATAGGATACCGACGATGGTATCCCTGTGCTCCTGGTACACTGGTATCTTGGGATGCAGCGTGCGGCGCATCTCGGCAGCCATCTCTGCCAAAGGAAGATCCGCGGACAGGAAGAAGATACTGGAGCGCCGCGTCATCACGTCGGCGACTGTTTTGTTACCGAAATCGAAGATCTGTTCGATAAACTGCGCCTCTTGTTTGTCCAGTGCGCCTTCGCCCACCGCCTCGCGGGCCAGGGTACGAACCATGTCCTCGGTGACGATGTTGCCGCGGGAGCGCTCTTTGCCCACGATGAGAGTAATAAAAAATTCGGCGACGGCGCGCACCACCCAACGCACTGGCGTCATGAAGCGTGAAAACAAATCGATAGGAACGCTTTGGTACGTGGCGAAGGCTGTGTTGTTGCGTATCGCCAGGGTCTTGGGCGTGATCTCCCCCACCAGCAGCAGGATAGGAATCATGATGAACAGGTTCATCCACTTGCTCTCCGCACCCATCAACTGGATGATCAGCGAGGCGGAGATTACCGAGGCAGCGACGTTGACGAACTCGTTGCCGATGAGGATGGTTTGGATCAGCCGCCGAGGTTGGCTGAGCAGACGCTCGATCAAGCCGATGCGCGGATTGCCATCACGGCGCATCTGCTCCAGCTGGATATCATTGAGGGAAAATAGGCTTGTCTCGGAACTTGAGAAAAAACCAGAAAACCCCATTAGAATAATGAATAAGACGATCTGTAGCCAAAAAATATAGTCCATCCGGACTGTTCCTCCTGTAGGATGTTATTGTGCTTGATGTTGACTGAGAAATTATATATCCCTTTCGACCGCGTATTAAGGTATAAAGCAGAAAAACAGGTCCCGAGATTAACTGGTGGCAAATTCCTTGCGGTGCGCTAACACGGTCACGACGTATTTACGGGTTTCCATAGGCATGGCGCTTTGAATCTTTTCGTAGACCTGTGCCGGCGTCATGCGGTTGATCCTGTCAAAGGCGAGACGCCGTTTTGCGCCGAATTTTTTCAGCAATGAACCCACTCCGCCGTTGTAGGCGGCGATGACACAGTATTCCTTGGCTGAGATCAATATTGTTAATAGATGCTGGCTCTTCGCTGAAGATCTACAAGTCAGGATGACGCCAAGAAAGGCATTCTGCCCCCAAATACAAGTGACAACCAGAAAGTATTGCAGGCCGCCAAAATAAGGAAACCATTATGATACATACCCCCGGTGTCATGCCAGTCCAGGACCTGGCGCTGGAAAAATTATTGGCCGGCAACAGAAGATATCGAGACACAAATCAGACCTACCCCCATCAAACAGTGGCAAGCCGCCAGGCCCTGCGTGAACGCCAAGAGCCCTTCGCCGTCATTTTGAACTGCGCCGATTCCCGGGTACCGCCGGAATTGATTTTCGATCAGGGATTGGGCGACCTGTTCGTCATTCGCATCGCCGGTCATGTCATTGACGATAGAGTTTTAGCCAGTGTCGAATTTGCCGTCACCGTGTTAGGCGTTCCGCTGGTGATGGTCCTGGGGCATTCCCAATGCGGCGCGGTGGAGGCGGCCATCCGCGGGGGCGAGCTGCCGGGCAGCCTGCCCAAACTGTCCACCGCCATCCAACCGGCCGTGGCCGCCGCCAAAGCACTGCCTGGCGATCTGGCCGACAACGTGGTAAGGGCCAACGCCAGCATGACGGCTCAGCGCCTGACCCGCAGTCCGCTCCTTGAACAATCGGTAACGGACGAACAGGTGAAAATCGTGGCCGCTCGTTATGATTTGGGTACCGGGGCTGTTGAACTATTGACCTGAACACCGCCGCGCTAACGACAGACAAGCTCGATGCACGTTTAGAAAAAAGGGCAGGAGGAGAAAAAAATGCTGTTATCAAGTTCAAAACTCGCCGATTTCGAAAAAATAGACCGTGACTTGCATTTTCTTACGGGTTGTTTCCGGGAGGTTCTGGTAGAACTTGGGGAACCAGACCTGGCTGGCTGTCTGCCCTGGATAGAGGCCGAGACGCAGTTACCGGCAACCATACATCCAGCACGCATCGCCCAAATGCACTCTATTGCCTTTCTGCTGCTCAACATGGTTCAGGAAAATGCCGTCAACCAGTATCGTCGGGCCTTAGAATCAGAGCGGGGGGACGGTGGAGTTGTCCGGACTGTGGGGTGAAACCCTGCACCATTTGCAACAGGCAGGATTGAGCAATCAGCGGATTGCGGCCGAGTTGCCCAGCATTCGTGTCGAGCCGGTTTTGACCGCTCACCCCACCGAAGCCAAACGAGCCACTGTCCTGGAACAACACCGGGAACTGTACCTGCTGCTGGTCAAGCGCGAGAACCAGATGTGGACGGCCCAGGAACAGGCCGAGATCCGCCAGGAAATAAAGGTGGTTCTGGAGCGGCTATGGCGTTCCGGCGAAATATTCCTTGATAAGCCCGATGTTCCCTCAGAAGTACGCAATGTACGCTATTATCTGCGCCATGTTTTTCCAAGGATGCTGCCTATCCTCGATCAACGGCTGCACCATGCCTGGTCTGAGGCTGATTTCGACCCAGCGCTTATATCCCGGTCTGATAGCCTGCCCCGGCTCTCATTCGGCAGTTGGGACGGCCGTCATGAACCAATATGCCACCCTGGTAGAAGACGACGACGTCCGCAAGCGTTTCATGAATTTGATTTTGACCGAACATGAGCGCACCCGTCAGGTGCTGGAACTCATTTATGACGGCCCCTTGTCAGAGCGCCGCCCCAACATCCACCACACGGTGAAGCTGTGTCAGGAAGGGCTGTGGCGACTGCACCGCCAACAAATCGAACTATTGCAGCAATGGCGGCACAGCGGCGAGCCACATGCAGCAGAGAAAATACTGGTGCAACTGCTGTTGACAGTGAATGCCATCGCCAGCGGGTTGGGTGCCACCGGATAAAATGACCATAGCTATCCATCGGCGAACAGCGACTCGCGGGCGGCCTCCATCACCGCGAAAACGATAGGGTGCTTGACCCGGCGCTCGACGGAAATGGCGTAGAAATGCTCTTTCACCTCATCGACCTGGCCAATCGCTGTCACCTGATACTGCCACTCCACCTCCGCCTCGATAACAGCGGGTGCGATAAAGATCCCCGCACTTTTTTGCCCAAACGCTTTCATCAGTGCGCTGTCATCAAACTCGGCAATCATGCGCGGATGGAGGCGATGTTTGTCCAGCCACTGATCAATGCCGGAGCGCAGCTGATTACCGCTGCTGGGCAACAGTAACGGTGTGCCATCCAGACAGCGGGGGAAATCGCCTGTTAGCTTCTTTTCCAGTTTTTCTGTGGCAAAGAAGCTGACCGCGCATTCGCCGAGCTTGTGACTGAAGCCCCGGGTACTGACCGTGGGAGGGATAGGACGGTCGGCCAGCACCAAATCAAGGCGGTGCACGGTCAGTTCCGCCAACAACGTATCGAGACTCGCCTCACGGCAGACCATGCGCACCGGCTCCGGCATCTGCAACGCAGGCTGAAGAATACGATGGGCGATGGACTTGGGCAGCACGTCGACCACACCAACCCTGAACAGCTGGGGACGGCCATCCGGTAGCTGATGTATCACCTCTTCCAGCTCACCGCCCAGGGAGAAGATCTCATCGGCATAGCTCAACACCAACCGCCCGTCCTCGGTGAGTTCCAGGTTGCGCCCGACCCGGGAAAACAGATTCACTCCAAGGTATTCCTCCAGCAGGCTCAGTTGCCCGCTGATCGTTTGCGGTGTCAGGTGCAGCCGCTCACTGGCTCGGGCGACACCACCCTCCCTGGCCACCGCCCAGAAGTAGTGCAGATGCTTATAGTTGACCATCGGGTCACCATTAGTTCGTATTTTACGAAAAGTATAGCAATACTATTCTACTTTTAAAGATATTTAATCTCGCCTAGTATGCCTGCTCATCAAGCAACAACCGCATCGCAACGTAAAACCCTATGCAGATCGACATCCAGGCACGCGACTTTTCCTTGACCGACTCCCTGCGCAGCCATGCCGAACGGCGGCTGCGTTTCGCCATGACCTGTTGTGATGATTATATTCAGCGAATTGTGATGCGGCTATCCAACATCAACGGCCCGTGCGGCAGTGCGAACAAGCGCTGCCACTTGCAGGTGCTGCTG
>JBDLIZ010000321.1:0-6503 GCA_039714615.1 Pseudomonadota bacterium
AGAACAAAGATGCCCGATATCATGAAATTCATACTAAATGAACAAGCGGTTAAGACTGATCCTAATGGCTATCTGCTTCATCTTGACGATTGGTCGGAGGATGTGGCTGCAGCTCTCGCCGAGCTAGAAGGCATAGAGCTGACAGAAAGTCATTGGGAAATAATCCACTATCTACGCAAACATTACCGCAATTTCGGTCACTCTCCGAATGTTCGATTGTTGATGAAAATAATAAAGAAAGACCTGGGTCCGCAGAAAGCCACTAAAAAATATCTCTATGATCTGTTTCCGCTTGGTCCATCGCGGCAGGGATGTAAAATCGCCGGTCTGCCACTGCCTAACGATTGCATCGATAGGAGTTAGAAACCAGAATAGACGGAAGAATGCCTGGAAACCGGGCAGGCCTTGTTTTCCGATCTGCAACGCTATACCCCCTGTAATAACACCATTACCAGTTTTCTCAGCGCCCTGGCTCTCGAGGATGTGCTGAAAGAAGCCGCTCGACAGTTCCGTGGTGATGGCGATCAGTTGGATGACATTACCTTGGTGGAACTGACATGCTGAGACATCAGGTGCCATTCGGAATGCTTGGTAGCATTCGGCAACCTTAAATTCCACGTCGATTAACCATCCGTGCTTGAAAACGCTTGTAGAATCCTCTCCACCCGTCTGCGGTTAACCCCGAGATCCCAGTAACCGGCGCGTGAAGCAGAACGTACATGGATAGTACCCGGTGTATCTGCGATAGCGAATTCCAGATCATCTATAAATCCGAATACGGCTGTTTTAAACTCTGCATGCAGATAGTCGTGGGTGGCATGCGTAATCCTTGCCCTCGGCATGGCCTCAACGATCACGCGCAGTCTCTCAAACGCCTCTCCATGAGCCATGGCGTGGCGCAGGGGTTCGATCCGGTGGCGGGTCTTCTCGCTCAAACTTGAAACACAGTTTGGACTGACGGGACAGGGTGATAGGACTTGTCGCATGGGAACTCCTTCGGAGGTCGGTCCCTGGCCGATGGCGTACGCACCGATCAGCCATGTGATCGACAGCAAGACCATCTGCTGCATCGGTCTTCTCATATCGTGCTAGGTTTGATCAATCAGAATACACGGTCTATAGATCTTACATGGCCTGTTAGTATTGATCTATTCAAAACCTCATATTTCGGGTGACCACCATGAGCAACGAAGACACAAATAAAAATTTTCCTAACTCGATTCCCGATACTTCAGGGTGGTCTTTCTCTAAGGCGATAGTGGTGATCATGGGGCTCATGATGCTCAGAACGCTCGTCGCGAGCGAACCGCCCATCATTACCAATAGCTTGGGGATGGAATTCGTTCAATTACCGGCGGGAGAGTTCATGATGGGCACCTCGGATCTGGAGGAGGCATTGTTCGATATGCCGGAGCCGGACCAATCCAAGATTGCCGATGAGACGCCAGTACACCCCGTAAAAATAATCCAGGCCTTCTATCTCGGTCGCACCGAGGTCACCCAGGCGCAGTGGCTGAAGGTGATGGGCACCAAACCGGGACCGGATAGCCATTGGCAAAGATCGGATTGGCAGGATCTTCCCGTGGTCTCCATCAGCTGGTACCGGGCCCAGGATTTCATCGAGGTGTTGAACGCGTCTGAATCGCGGTTTTCCTATCGGTTGCCCACCGAGGCCGAATGGGAATATGCGGCACGAGCCGACAGCGAGGGCTTACGGCCCTTTAGCCTCGATCAACTGGATGAATATGCCTGGTATATCGAAAATTCCGGTGATCTGCCCCATCCTGTTGCAAGCCGTAAAACCAATGCCTGGGGGGTCTATGACATGTTCGGTAATGTCTGGGAGTGGGTAGCGGACTGGTATTCTCCAGACATCTATGAACGAGGCACTGCAGTTTCGCCAACCGGCCCGCGGAAAGGTCGTTCAAAGGTTCGCCGTGGTGGTTCCTATCACTGTTCACGACATCTGGTGCGGTCGGCCTATCGCGCTGCCGATGATCCCCGCAAGGCGTACTCGGTGCTGGGCTTTAGATTAGTGGCGGCACTTCGGTGAGTGGTCTGATTTAGTATTGCGCAGCTGATTTGATATAAAAGCAGGGTTATAGTACCCTGCCACCGCTCGGATCAAGCTCCTCACCCTCAGTTATAAATGTCCGGCCGCATTCCCCAAGGGTTTATCGATGAACTGCTCGCGCGGATTGATATCATAGAGCTGATCGACGGTTATGTCCCGCTAAAAAAACGAGGCCGAGAACACATGGCCTGTTGCCCTTTCCACAGCGAGAAGACCCCCTCTTTCACCGTCAGTTCACAAAAACAGTTCTATCATTGCTTTGGCTGTGGTGCTCATGGTACGGCAGTCGGTTTTTTGATGGACTATGACCATCTGGAATTCGTCGAGGCTATCGAACTGCTGGCCCAAAATCTGGGACTGGAGGTGCCCAGGGAAGGGGCAACGGTTACCAGGCAATACGACGGCGATGACTATGCATTGCTGGGAAAGGCCGCGGAGTTTTACAAAAAGGCCTTACGCAATCACCCCCCCGCGGTGAATTACCTAAAGGGTAGGGGGTTAACGGGTCAGATCGCCAAGGATTATGCCCTTGGCTATGCACCTGCGGCCTGGGATGCGTTAATCCGGCATTTGCAGGGTTCTGCGGCAGCGAAGCGACTCAATCGCATCGGCCTGGTAATAAAGACGGATGACGGGCGATACTACGACCGGTTTCGAGACCGCATCATGTTTCCGATCAGGGATCGGCGGGGACGGGTGATCGGATTTGGAGCCAGGCTGCTGGGGCCGGGGTCACCCAAATATCTGAATTCTCCAGAAACGCCATTGTTTCATAAGGGGCGCTCCCTGTATGGCTGGTTTGAGGTACGCAAGGCCCAGGAAAAGCACGACAGCGTGCTCGTGGTCGAGGGCTACATGGATGTTGTGGCACTGGCGCAATACGGGATCTGCAATGCCGTAGCTACCCTGGGAACGGCGACAACTCGAGAGCATATTCAGCAAATCTACAGAAATGTCCATGAGCTTGTATTCTGTTTCGATGGCGATAGGGCGGGGCGTGCGGCGGCGTGGCGTGCCGCGGAGAATCTATTGCCGGAGTTTCGCGATGGTCTGCAGGCTCGGTTTGTTTTCTTACCTGAAGGTGAGGATCCGGACAGTTTGATTCGTAAACAGGGTCAGCAAGGGTGGTCGGAACGACTCGCCCGTGCGTTGACCTTCGACGCCTATCTGCTTGGGCAACTGCAGCAGGAACTACAAATCGTTGGTGCTGGAGGTCGGGCCCAGTTGGCAGAGCGGGCTAAACCGATGTTGCGACAGTTACCTGCGGGGGTGTTCAAAAGCCGATTTGCCGATGAGCTGTCCAAGTTGGTTATGGTGTCTTCAGCTAAGCTGATCAGGATGGCGGGGTCGGAAAATGCAGCATCTCAGAAAGTAGAGGGAAACCGGTTACATGTACATCGCAATCCCGTACGTATGGCTATTGCTGCCTTGCTCAATCAACCCCAATTGGCACTTGAGGTGGACTTTCCGGAGCGACTCAATGCACTTGAATTGCCAGGGATATCTCTTTTAGTAGAAGTCATTGAAATTATTCGATCTAATCCCCATCTAAGTCCTGCATCATTGGTTGAACGCTATCGAGACAGCAAAAATTATCAACACTTACTAAAATTGATGCAATGGAGGCCGCTAGATATAGACAGTGGTAGTCTGCAACCGCTTTTTCTGGATGTGATGGCGGTGTTGGAGAGGAAAAAGCTGGATCAGCAAACGGATAGACTTTTGCAAAAGGCGAGACAGGATGGATTGACCACGGATGAAAAGCGCGAGCTACGCCGGCTTCTTCACGACAGTCCAGATGATCGGAAGTTGCAAGATCCCGTACATCCTGATTCCTAAACCAGCATGCTAATTTAGCTCTATGTGCTTTATAGATGAAATTTATGTTACACTAGGCCGTTTGGCCTGATGCACTTCGACCATTAAATTGGGTATCCGCCTATGGATCAAGAGCAACAATCAAAACTGAAAGCACTGATCGCTAAGGGTAAGGAGCAGGGCTTTCTTACCTATTCCGAAGTCAACGACCATCTGCCGGATGGTATCGTCGATCCTGAACAGATCGAAGATATTATCCGTATGATCAATGACATGGGCATCACGGTGCATGAACAGGCACCGGATGTCGATAGTCTGTTGCTGACGGATAAAACCGCTACCGATGAGGATGCAGCGGAAGAGGCCGCGGCAGCGCTAGCCAGTGTTGACAGTGAATTTGGACGTACGACAGATCCTGTGCGTATGTATATGCGTGAGATGGGCACGGTCAATCTGTTGACTCGCGAAGGCGAAATCAAGATCGCTAAACGGATAGAGGAGGGCCTCAGGCAAGTGCTATTTGCCCTTGCCCATTATGCAGGTTCAGGGCGCATCCTACTCAACGACTATGATAAGGTACTGTCGGGGTCGCTACGACTGACCGATGTGATTTCTGGCTTTGCCGACCCGGATGCTGACCAGAAAATCGATACACCCTCCCGTCCTCAAACAACGAAAGAGAATGGCAAGGGGGGGGGCGAAGACAAGGATAGTGAGGATGAGGATGAGGATACTGGACCGGATTGGGAAGAAGCCCGCAAACTCTTCGAAAATTTTCGTATGCTCCACGAAAAGGCGATATCAAAGGAGGTTGTAGATTCAAATAACGCCTCCAAGGCAAGAGAAGAGCTGGCGACGGCCTTTATGAAATTCAAGTTGATGCCCCGTCTGATAGAACGGTTAATCAACGATTTGCGCCAGTTGGTTGAACGTATCCGTAGTCAAGAACGGTGCGTTATGAACCTGTGTATCAACATTGCGCGTATGCCGCGTAGGGAATTCATCGAGACCTTCCCTGAAAACGAGACCAATCTCGAATGGATCGACGGGCGTCTGGCAACCGGGCACAAGTATACCGAAATATTAAGAGATTACCGGGACGACATCATTCGAGCGCAAGGAAAACTCATTGCCATCGAACGGGAGACCGGCTATACCATCGGTGAGATCAAGGATATCAACCGCCGCATGTCGATAGGCGAGGCCAAGGCTCGCCGGGCTAAGAAAGAGATGGTGGAGGCAAATCTGCGTTTAGTGATATCGATCGCGAAAAAGTATACCAACCGAGGCCTTCAATTTCTCGATCTGATACAGGAGGGCAATATCGGTCTGATGAAGGCGGTGGACAAGTTTGAATACCGTCGTGGCTACAAGTTTTCCACTTATGCCACGTGGTGGATCCGCCAGGCAATTACCCGCTCCATTGCCGACCAGGCGCGAACCATTCGTATCCCGGTTCACATGATCGAGACCATCAACAAGCTTAATCGTATCTCCCGCAAGATGCTCCAGGAGATGGGTCGCGAGGCGACCCCCGAAGAGCTGGCTGACCGCATGGAAATGCCGGAAGATAAGGTTCGAAAGGTGCTCAAGATCGCCAAAGAACCAATCTCCATGGAAACCCCTATCGGTGATGACGAAGACTCGCATCTGGGCGATTTCATCGAGGACGGTAATATTGAATCTCCCGTTGAGTCTGCGACCGGCGTAGGGCTGGGTGAGTCAACGCGGGATATCCTGTCCTCGTTGACGCCGCGGGAAGCCAAGGTCTTACGAATGCGTTTCGGCATCGACATGAATACCGATCATACCCTGGAGGAAGTTGGTAAACAGTTTGATGTTACTCGAGAACGTATCCGTCAGATCGAAGCCAAGGCCCTGCGCAAACTACGCCACCCCAGTCGCTCAGAACAGCTTCGAAGCTTTCTCGATCTGGATTAGAATATTATACTTGCAGCGGATAGGTATTTAGGAGTAACGAGTACGCCGTATTCCTCTTACAGCAGTAAATTTCGAGGATGATCCGCACGGCGAAACCTGTTCAGGGCCTGTAGCTCAGTTGGTTAGAGCAGGGGACTCATAATCCCTTGGTCGTAGGTTCGAGTCCTACCGGGCCCACCAATAAAATCAATGGGTTACCTGATGTTGCCGCCTCATTCTTGCTTTTCGCAGCGCACTGGTGGCGCACTCACCGGCAACTCACCACCACAAAAGCACCTATCTGGTGCAACCTTCATAGCGTCTAACTGAGTCTATTTAGTGCTTTTTTTTGGCCTTCACTGCGCCATAGGTGCGCCATATTGTTATGGCGCATTATTAAAGTTTAGGTAAATCAAGTTACTACACAGGTACAACAAGGGATACGCTATCCCGTGTTGCTAGTTTTTGCTGTTTGTTGTATTGTTTTCTCCTACCCTAAATAGATAGGCCCACATGGTGCTCCAACACCGTGCGGGCCTTGATCATCACCAGCCTATACAGGAGGTTCGGCAATGACTGATGTCATTTTCCTACTTGATTACCACTGAACTTCAGCCATACTTACATACGCCGCTGTAAGTGCTTAATCCGCGAAGACATTCCCACAATAAACACGGTGGTTTAGCCGGGC
>JBDLIZ010000322.1:0-6498 GCA_039714615.1 Pseudomonadota bacterium
ACTTCTGCGGGTACGGGATAGACTTTTTCATCTGACATCTCGGTGTCTCCTCTTGGTGGAATAGACTGTTGTGGTTATTTGATTAGCTGCTCGATCTAGTAGTTGCTCGATCTAGAAGTCTGTCGGACTTAGGGTCAATCTACTGCGAAAAAGCCGGTTCAGCCCGATTTCCCGATCGATATGTAATTGCTAGATTCATGCCGAACCCGACAAACCATCCTTTTTCAGCGACTTAGCGTACTTAACAAGCGCTCCAGAAACCTTCTTTCGTTACCATAAGTAACGCCATGTGTAGCTTCGTAACATAACACAGCACAATGAATATTTCCTACCTGTGTACGGTGTCAATCGATATCAACCTGTACCGGAAAGTTAACATATTGCCCCCTATTTCGGATGCCCATAATTCCTTCCGAAGGATACCTCTGCATGGGAATAGAGCGCGCAAATTACAACTAAGGTTTACAGTTTCAATTCAAATCTCTGATATACGTCGACGCCGATACCGCTTATCTCCAAGCTCCATATAGAACCGGCCAACGCTCGCAAAAAATAAAAGCAATACTGATTGTGGCTGCTCCGCATTTACTGCTATTATCTTTTTTGCAATGACTAAAACCATTGCAAAGGGAGATAAGCATTAATCACCAAGGATATCTAAAACCTTCATTGTTCTCTAACGATACACATCAGGAGGAGTCATATGTTTTCTCGTTTTAGCATAAAAATGTTTCTTGTATTAACCGCGATTATGCTGAATATCAGTTGGGCCCAAGCCACCGAAATGGGAACCCCAGATGAGGCTAAGGCCTTAAATAAAAAGGCTGTCGCTGCCGCGAAAGCAGATCGCGATAAGGCCTTCGCTGCCTTTGCGGATCCCAAGGGACCCTATCAGGTCAAGGACCTCTATGTATTCTGTATGGATATGCAGGGAGTGATGCTTTCACACGCCAAAAAACCTCAGCTTGTCGGTAAAAACCTTTTGGATTTCAATAAGTATGGAGATTTATTATTCCAAGACATGATCAAGGTTGCCAAGGGAAAGGGCAGCGGCTGGGTGAATTACAAATGGCCCCATCCCGGCACTAAAAAGGTTCAAGAAAAAACCAGCTACATCGAAGCAGTTAATGGAGAATACTTCTGTGGTGTAGGTGCCTACAAGTAATTCCACCGCCTTTACTCCTTGGGGGTTTCTCCCAAGGAGTTCTTTCTCGATCTGATATTATAAAACAGCAAATATAATATTTTTCTTCTTTATTAATAAACCAATAATACATATAACGATAAACATAACTTGCGTTAAAGTATCAGCGTAATCAATTATCATCAACCGAATAAACCACTCACCGCTTATCGATAGAGACATATTCACGGTGTTCTATGCCGGTATAAAGCTGGCGCGGTCGGCTGATACGTGACTGCGGCTCAGACATCATCTCCATCCAATGGGAGAGCCAGCCAACGGTACGAGCCAAAGCGAAGATTACCGTAAACATATTGGTTGGAATACCCATCGCTCGAAAAATAATTCCGGAATAATAATCCACATTCGGATACAGCTTGCGCTGTACGAAATAATCATCTTCCAAGACAATACGCTCCAACTCCATTGCGGTATCCAACAGGGGCTGATTTGGATTGTCCGCACCCAGCTCAGCAAGCATTTTGTGGCACATTTCGCGGATGATTTTGGCGCGCGGATCATAGTTCTTGTACACCCGGTGGCCGAATCCCATCAGTCGAAAACGGTCATTCTTATCCTTGGCTCGGTTGATGTAATGACGCAGATCCCGCCCCGATGCCAGTATCTCTTCCAGCATGCGGATGACCGCCTCGTTCGCGCCGCCATGCGCGGGTCCCCAAAGGGTGCCGATTCCTGCAGACAGGGCGGCAAAGGGGCTCGCTTGCGAGCTGCCGGTCAGGCGAACAGTGGAAGTAGAGGCATTTTGTTCGTGATCCGCATGCAGAATGAGTATGAGATCCATGGCGCGGACGAAGGTTTCATTGGTGATGAAATCCTCGTTCGGTCGCCCATACATCATGTGTAGAAAGTTTGCGGTGTAATCCAAGTCATTGCGTGGATAGACAAAGGGCCTGCCCACGGAATAGGTATAACTCCATGCCGCTATCGTGGGCATCTTGGCAATCAGACGATGAGCAGAGATCTCCCTGTCCCTGAGATCGTGCACATTCAATGCCTCGGGATAGAACGAAGCCAGAGCACCTACGGCAGCGACCATGATCGCCATGGCATGGGCATCGTGACGAAAACCGCGATAGAAGACCCGCATCGCCTCATTCAGCAAAGAGTGATTCTTGATGCTCTGACTAAAATCATCCAATTGCTCTGCAGTAGGTAAATCACCATAGAGCAACAGATAGCAGACCTCGGGATAAGTACTGTGGAGGGCCAGCTGCTCGATGGGATAGCCTCGATATTTCAGCAATCCCTTGTCTCCATCGATGAAAGTAATCTTGCTTTCACAACTGGCCGTGGACATAAAACCCGGGTCAAAGGTGAAATACCCGAGTTCTCGGTAGAGATTTCTCACATCGATAGTGTTCGCTCCAGTCGTCCCCTTGAGTACCGGTAGTACTATGCGCCTGCCAGTGGCCTTATCGATCAGGGTGACGCTATCGCTTTCTCTGGAGGCAAGCTCTTGAGTGACCATTGAAGCTAAATCAGTCATAATGACAACTCCTTATTAAACGGTAGTGTCAGGATCCCTGGATGCCGCTGACGATTTGTTTAAAAAGTCGAATTTGTAGGATTACTCACGCAATTGGTTAAAAACTCGACCTGCACCTAAGCACGGGAACCATGTATTCAGTACACCCCGAGGGGTGTACTGGATTGGAAGAGACAACTGAAACGGTTCAACCGCTTACCAGCTCGGGATCGAACTGTTCTTCCTCGGTGGACCCCGTCAAAGCAGACAGTGATGAGGTACCACCAGCAACCGTTTGCGTAATGGTATCGAAATAACCGGCACCCACCTCGCGTTGGTGCTTGGTTGCCGTGTAACCGCCCCTTTCAGAGCCAAACTCATGCTCCTGCAATTCGACATAGGCTGTCATCCCTTGGTCGCGATACTTGTCAGCCAGATCAAACATTGAGTAATTCAGGGCATGGAAACCCGCCAGGGTAATGAACTGGAATTTATAGCCCATGGCGCCTAGCTCACGCTGAAACTTAGCGATGGTGGAATCATCCAGGTTCTTCTTCCAGTTGAAGGAGGGCGAACAGTTGTAGGCCAACAGTTGCTCCGGATATTCCTTTCTGATCGCCTCGGCGAAGCGGCGAGCGAATTCTAGATCCGGCTTGCCGGTCTCGCACCAGATGAGATCGGCATAGGGCGCATAAGACAGACCACGGGAAATGGCCTGCTCAAGTCCATTTTTCACATAGAAAAATCCCTCTGCAGTGCACTCGCCAGTACAGAAGGCCTTATCACGATTATCGATATTCGAGGTCAGCAGATTGGCCGCCTCAGCATCGGTGCGAGCTAACAGCACGGTAGGAACATCCAACACATCAGCAGCGAGCCGGGCTGAAACCAACTTCTGCACGGCCTCCTGGGTCGGCACCAGCACCTTGCCCCCCATATGGCCGCATTTTTTCGCTGAGGATAGTTGATCTTCGAAGTGAACGCCGGCGGCCCCGGCCTCGATCATTCCTTTCATCAATTCGTGGGCGTTCAAAACCCCACCGAATCCGGCCTCGGCATCGGCGACGATGGGAGGAAACCAGTCGATATCGTTGTTGCCTTCGGCGTGATAGATTTGATCGGCACGGACCAAGGTATTGTTGATCTTCTTGACCACTCGGGGCACGCTGTCTGCGGGATAGAGGCTCTGATCGGGGTACATCTGATAACCATTGTTGGCATCGGCCGCTACCTGCCACCCACTGAGGTAGATCGCCTTCAGACCGGCCTTTGCCATCTGCATAGCCTGGTTCCCAGTCAAAGCCCCGAGCGAATGGACATAATCTTCGTTATTGATCAATCTCCATAACTTATCAGCCCCATGACGGGCCAAAGAATACTCGATATGAAGCGTCCCGCGAAGCCGCACTACGTCCTCGGCAGTATACGTACGGGCAACATTCTTCCAGCGCGGATCCTCTTTCCAAGTCTTGTTAAGTTCCGCTGCTGTTTTAAGTGTCATCATATCATTTTCCTCTGTAATACTAAGGGAGTAAAAAATTAATGCGTCTCTTGAGCCCCTATCAGGACAGTTGTTTATAGGCCTCAAGGGTGAGAAATTCAGCGAAATCATCACTTAGCGTAAGCCGGCGCAACAACTGCGCCGCAGCCTGATATCTGGCTTCGCTGTTTGCAAATTCTTGTTCCCCCAATTCCTCCTTTATGAGGTTTAGCTCTTGCTCGAGCGCCGATTCGAACAGTTGCCGATCGATCTCCCTCCCGTCATCCAGCACGCCTTTGTCATAACGAATCCATTGCCACAGCTGGGCTCGTGCGATCTCGGCGGTGGCCACATCCTCCATCAAATGATGGATCGGAACCGCCCCTTGCCCGCCGAGCCAGGCAGCCATATAACGCAGCGCCGCGCTGATATTGTTCTTCGCCCCGGCCTCGGTGATCTGCCCCTGAGGGACCTGCAGTAGATCATCGGCACTGACCTGCACATCCGTACGCAAACGGCCCAGCTGATTGGCCTGTGGCATGTGGGTGTCGAAGACCTCCATGGCTATGGGGACTAGACCGGGATGGGCTACCCAGGTACCGTCATGGCCGTCCGTGGCTTCACGTTCCTTGTCTTCACGAACCTTTTCCAGGGCCTCGGCATTGGCCTCTGGATCGCCCTTGATAGGGATCTGGGCGGCCATGCCTCCCATCGCGAAGGCACCCCGGCGGTGACAGGTCTTAATCAATAGCTGGGAGTAGCTGCGCAGAAAATGACGGGTCATGCCCACCTGAGTACGATCGGGAAGCACAAACTCTGGGTGCTTGTGAAAGCATTTGATATAGCTGAATAAATAATCCCAGCGCCCGCAGTTTAGTCCGACGATATAGTCGCGCATCTCATACAAGATTTCGTCCATCTCGAACACGGCGGGGATGGTTTCGATGAGCACCGTGGCCTTGATACTCCCGTGGGCCAGGTTCAGGGCCTGCTCGGAGAAGTCGAAGATGTCATTCCACAAACGCGCTTCCAGGTAACCCTCGAGCTTGGGGATGTAGAAATAGGGCCCGGCTCCTTTATCCAGTAACTGGTGGGCATTGTGGAAAAAGAACAGCCCGAAATCGAGCAACGCCCCGGGAATGGGTTCACCATCGAACAACACGTGGCTCTCGGGGAGGTGCCAGCCACGCGGTCGCACGATCAGCGTGGCTACATCGTTATTCAAGGCATAGTGTTTGCCTTCCGGACTGGTGTATCTAATATCCCCGGCGACGGCATCGAGCAAATTGATCTGGCCCTGAATGGTCCCTGCCCACGTGGGTGAGTGCGCATCCTCTAAATCCGCCATATAGACCCGGGCCCCGGAGTTGAGAGCATTGATGATCATTTTGCGATCGACCGGGCCGGTGATCTCCACCCGCCGGTCCTGCAGATCCGCCGGTGCCTTGATCACCTTCCAGTCACCTTCGCGGATATACCGGGTCTGGGGGAGAAAATCGGGCATCTCACCCGCATTCCTGCGTGACTGTCTCTCCCTGCGTAGATCGAGTAAGGAATTGCGGCGTTCGGTAAATCGAACCACCAACGAGGAGACGAACGCCAAGGCCTCCTCGGTAAGCACCCGCTCGAATCCCGGGTTCATATCACCCACGATCTCGAAACCCTGTGAATATTGTGATTTGATCTGGGCCACCATAGTGATGAGTCCTCCTGTTCTGAAATCGTACCCCTCAATACTATTTTTATGGGGTGCCAATAAACCGCCGATCGAAAGTTGTTGCGGCTTCATCGATCATGCCATGGATTCTAACCAGTACTCATGCATTTGACATTTCAATTATTTCAATATTTACTATTTAAATTTACAATGGTAGATATTGAATGGCGATCAACAAGGTACTTTATTACAAACAGAACCGGCTCAAACAGCTCCGAGCATTTTGTTACACCGCACAAGTGGGCAGCATCTCCGGAGCCGCTAAAAAGCTCTTTCTAAGCCAACCTTCAGTGTCATTACAGATTCAGGCCCTGGAGCGTGAACTGGACAGCAAACTCTTTGAACGCAACGGGCCCAAACTTAAACTCACTGCAGAAGGAGAAATCCTACTCAGCCTGTCGCATCACCTAGTCCAGGAAATCGACACCCTGAAGGAGACCTTCCAGGCCCATTGCGGAAAACTGGAGGTTGGAGAGCTGAATATCGCAGCCGGAGAATCTACGATACTGTATATCCTACCGGACACCATGCAGCGATTTGCACGGGACTATCCTAAGATCGGCCTCAAATTGCATAACGTTACCGGAAGAGACGGGCTGGCGATGGTGCGCGCCGATGAGGTGGATTTTGCA
>JBDLIZ010000323.1:0-6455 GCA_039714615.1 Pseudomonadota bacterium
TAGAGAGAGGTACGAAGTGAGGAACGCATAAGTAAGTTCCTTTCGGTTATTGTATTATTATTGTCAGGTACCCGATGCAAAGCTGCGATCTGCACTGACTTAACCGTCGGGATACCGAATAGTCAATTTATTCTTAATTGTTAAGAGTAAAGACCATAACCCTGTTTTATTCAAGACATCGAACAAAAGGAACATCCCAACCTGTTTGTCCATTTCACGCCGACATCAGCCAGTTATTGATCTGAATCATTCACCCTGACCATTCATGGTCTATATCTCTAGATAGCGGGTATCGAAGCTGACATCCGGAAGGCTGCTGACGGTAAGGCGCTCATTTTCAACCGACCATGGAGAACAAGGTGTTCACAGATCGCACTTTCTAAACCGATAACTGATAAATGGAGGAACCCCAATGAACCTGACCTCTTCCGCTTTTTCACCCGATGCTTCCATTCCCACCCAATACACCTGTGATGCTGCCGATATTTCTCCGCCACTGAGCTGGTCGGGGATACCCGCCGGGACACAGAGCCTGGCATTGATCGTGGACGATCCGGACGCGCCCGATCCGGCGGCTCCGAAAATGACCTGGGTGCACTGGGTGCTTTATAATCTTCCGCCAGACACCCAGGGACTGGCCGAAGCCGTCTCCACCAATGCCTTGCCAGAGGGCACATTAGAGGGACTCAACGACTGGAAGCGAACCGGCTATGGCGGCCCCTGCCCGCCCATCGGCAGACATCGCTATTTCTTCAAACTCTACGCCCTGGACCGCAGGCTGCCCGAACTGAACCGACCCACCAAGGCGGAGCTGGAACAGGCCATACAGGGACATATCTTGGAACAGAGCGAACTGGTGGGCACCTACCAGAAGAGCTAGCCGTTGGTATCAGCAGTAAAACAACGACGAAGGGTAACTGACCCAGCAGGCGATCATGCACATACCCTTCAATAGCCGGATCGCCATGAAGCTTCAGGAGATGTCCGACCTGCTCGAACAACAGGGTGCCAACCCCTTTCGCATCAAGGCCTACCGCCAGGCGGCCATCACCCTCTCCGATCTCGGGCTGGATGTGGAAGAGATCCTTGAACAGGAGGGCAGCAAGGGCCTGGAGGCGCTGCCGGGGATTGGCCGGGGCATTGCCACGGCTATCGCGGAGATCGTCACCACGGGCCGCTGGGCCCAGCTGGAACGCCTGCGCGGCAGCCTGGACCCTGTTCATCTATTCCAGACCGTACCGGGTATAGGGCCGGACCTGGCAAGCAGGATCCATGATGAACTCCATATCGATACCCTGGAGGCGCTGGAGAATGCCGCTTTTGACGGCACCCTTGAGAAGCTCAAAGGTATCGGCGCGCGTCGCCTGACCGCTCTGCGCGCCTCACTGACCTCCATGCTGGGTCGGGCCCGCCGTGATCGACGGCCTGTAACTGTAGAGGGTCCGGATGTGTCACTCCTGCTGGAGGTGGACCGTCTCTACCTGGAGCAGGCCTTTATGGGAGAATTAACGAAGATCGCCCCCAAACGTTTCAATCCGGAGGCTAAGGCCTGGTTGCCAATCCTGCATACGGAAAAAGCGGGCTGGCACTTCACCATCATGTTCTCCAACACCGCCCTCGCCCATCAGCTCAAGAAGACCCATGACTGGGTGATCATCTATTTCTATGACGATCACCACCAGGAAGGTCAACATACCCTGGTCACCGAAACCCGCGGCCCACTACTCGGCAGGCGGGTGGTACGTGGTCGTGAAAACGAGTGCCTTCGTCATTATCAGCCATGACCGACTCAGGATGCAGCTGTTGAGTGAGGCCAGATCTCCTGCCGAATCCAGCTTTATCAAATAAAGGTCGCGCTTGAGAGTGTTCTAGCTGAAAGTCCGTCCCTTGGGTAACGTATCATCCTCACCAGGCTTGTTTCATCATCCGCAACCTGCAGCTCATGGAGCCGTATCAGATTGGATGATAAGGCAGAATCCAGCGGTAGTTTGATGCCCATCCTGCTCATGCGTACAGGATTTTCCGTTAGCTTGACGAGTTGCTTGGGAAAGTTGAGCTGTTGTATTAACAGCTTAATATAGACTTCAGGATTATTGATATTCTCTTCAGGATGGTTGAGCAAATAGTTATTCTGCTGCTTCAGCAGATCTCTCTTAAGCTCGATATACTGGCTTTTTATGTATCTGAGTACACATTCGAACAGGGTAATCATCATCTCCGTTCGCACCGCCTCCTCGCTTGCACTGAACCCGACCAGCCGATGACCGTAAAAACAGAAGGTCGTCTGGCGTACCTCCCTCACGATCATTTCACCGCGCATCTCCGTGCCCAGGATGGTCTTCTCCTTGTGATGAAGCAGCAGCAGGGCAAAGAGTTCATCCCTGTTAGCGTGATCGACTGCGTTGAAATAGGTGCGAATGTCCCTGTTTCGAATCAACAGCCGCTGGGTTGTTTCATCATCCGAAAAGAGGGTGCGAACCAGGGGATCAGAGACCAGCGTGGTGCTGTCAACCAGCACGGAAGGTGGCATGGAGTCGACAAGATCCTCAATATGATGAAGCAGCTTGCAGGCACACTCGTGAAGCTGTTTTTGATAACTGCATACACCGCGCAGGCGTGCATCAGTACCCTGCACAATGGCTTCCACAGCGCCACATATTCTCTTCAGCTCATGCCTTTCCCTGAATTTTTCAAATCTGTGCTTCTCCAACTGTAGCAGCAGGTGCTCCCACAGTTTCTGGAAATAATCGAAACAGGCAAGTGTGTTATCTGTTAGCTTATTCAATGGCGTTATTTGCTTCTTCCTTGTCAGAGTAGAACAACAAACAACCTGGTGAAGCGTACTTTTATTCTATTTTGATTTTAGCAATAGGAGTGATATTTAACAGATCTATATTTAACAAATCATCTGATCATCAACGCATTCTACCGATGCAAAAAAATAACACGGGAAAATACCAAGAAGCCTAACCAGGTTCCCTATTAGGAGCCACGCGGCAAAAGCCCGGGCATTTCCCAGGAGGCCCAAATAATAACCCTAATTAAAAGATGAATTATTTTCTTATTTCATCATTATCTAATTGTTTTAGATCATCTTTTGTTTTGATAATTTGGTCATTTTCTATACAAATTGATCGAAATCAAATGGAATGTATTACGCGCTTAGTTGGAGTACTTATAATGAGCTAGCAAATTCGATATTCATGCCGTGAATGAAAATTACCGCGGATAATGCTATCCAAAGTATTCACGTTTTTTGCAGCAACATTATAGGAATTGTTGCCAGCATATTTGCCGATAGCGTTTTATAACGTTGTATCTATAGCTATTGCCAGATAATGGCAGCTAGAGTCCCATGGGGAGGCAAATATGATGTCTAACTGGGTTGCACCACCCTCTGTTCTCGCCGGTCAAGAACAAACCCTGGGCGGGATCAGCAGGCGTGAGTTTCTGAAATTCTGTACCGGTGTTGCGGCGACGATGGGATTGTCGTCGACAATGAGCCTGAGAATTGCCGAAGCCGCCACCAATCCAAAGCGACCACCTGTCATTTGGATATCGGCGCAGGAGTGCACCGGCTGTACGGAAGCCCTACTCCGCTCGACACACCCCACCCTCGATCAATTAATACTGGATTCCATTTCACTCGACTACCATGAGGCGTTATCCGCCGGTGCCGGACATCAGGCCGAAGCCGATAAACACGCATCGATGCAAGCCAACAAGGGCAAATATATCCTCGTTGTCGATGGCTCTATCCCAACAAAGGACGGTGGCATCTATTGTAAGGTTGCCAATAAAACCATCCTGGAACATGTGCAAGAGGCAGTGGCGGATGCTGGAGCAATCATTGCCATCGGGTCCTGCGCGGCCTGGGGCGGAATTCCTTCCAGCGGACCCAATCCAACTGGTGCGAAGGGATTAGGGGAGATCATCAAGGATAAGCCGATTATCAACATCCCTGGCTGTCCACCGAATCCCTATAATTTTTTGTCCACAGTCCTGTATGTCCTGACCTTCGAGCGTTTGCCGGAACTGGATGACAAGGGGCGGCCTAAATTCGCCTACGGTCAGCTCATCCATGAGAACTGCGAGCGTAGACCGCATTATGATGCCGGGCGTTTTGCCATCGAATTTGGCGATGAAGGTCATCGCCAGGGCTGGTGCCTCTATAAGATGGGTTGTAAGGGGCCGGAAACCTATGCGAATTGTCCGGCCATCCTGTTTGGCGAGGTAGGACCAGGCGCCTGGCCGGTCGGTACTGGACACCCCTGTATCGGTTGTACTGAGCAGGGGGTTGGTTTCACCAAAGCCATTCATGAGCTTTCGGATGTAACGGAGGTGACGCCGCCGAATGCATTTACCGACATATTCCAGCCGAAAGGCACGGGCGTATCCGCAGGCACGGCAGCACTCGCGTCTGGTGTTGTCGGGGCCGCAATTGGCGCTAGCGCCGTCATCGCTAGCCGCTTGGGGAAACATGATGATCAATCATCAGATCCCTCATCGAAAAAATGAGTGAGTCGAGGATGCTGCGATGAAAAGAAGAGATTTTCTTAAAGCCGCGACGGTAGGGGCCGGTGCATTCGCTTGCTCTGATAGCGCACAGGCCATCATGCGTGAACCGTTAAAGCTGCCGCAGCAGGCAGTGGGTATGTTATATGACTCGACACTCTGTATCGGCTGCAAGGCATGTATGGTGGCATGCAAGCAGGCAAACGATATGCCACCAGAGTTTGCCGGATCAGGGCAACGGATGTATGAAACCCCGTTGGACACCTCTGGCTCCACCTTGAATGTGATAAAGCTGTATCGAAATGGGAGCGCCGAACACAAGGATCAGGAAATCAATGGTCATGCGTTCATGAAGAGCCAATGTCTGCATTGCGTGGACCCATCCTGTGTATCGGCCTGTCCAGTTTCGGCCATGACCAAGGACCCACTGACTGGTATTGTAAATCACCATTCCGATCGTTGTATCGGTTGCCGCTATTGTGTCGCGGGATGTCCTTTTTCAATCCCAAAATATGAGTTTGATGACGCATTTGGGCAGATTCAGAAGTGTCAGCTCTGCTCCCATCTGCAGGCAAAGGGGCAAATACCCGCCTGTTGTGATGTCTGCCCAACAGGCGCATCTCTATTTGGCCAGATGGATGATCTCAAGGCGGAGGCCAAAAGGCGTTTGGCAGCCAAACCAGCTGATACCTATACCTACCCACGCGGCAGGCTTGGTAGTGATACCCCTCCACACGAAGGGACGATTCCTGAGTACCAGCAATCAGTCTACGGTGATAAAGAGCTAGGTGGCACCCAGGTCCTCTATCTCTCTGGCGTACCCTTCGACAAGCTTGGCCTGCCGACCAATGTCCCTGACTATGCATATGCGGCAATTACCGAAGGCATTCAACATACCCTATACAAATGGTTTGCAATGCCTCTCGCACTGTTTGGCGGATTGCTGTTTACCGTGCATCGGAATACAAACAAACAAGACGATGATGATAAACCCATAACTGTTTCAAAGGGGGATGAATCATGAGTGAACATCAACCCATTGGCGGCAGGTTACTCACCAAACCATTCAATCTATTTGCCATTTTCGCGCTTATCGGCATTTGCTTGGTCGCCTATCGATTTATCTACGGTATTGGTGCCGCGTCCAACCTGAATGATGGTTACCCCTGGGGGATTTGGATTGTCATGGATGTCGTAGTGAGTACAGGATTTGGCTGTGCTGGCTACGCATTGGCATTGACGGTCTATCTCCTGAACCGTGGTGAATATCACCCCCTGGTCAGGCCGGCCCTACTTGCCGGTCTATTTGGCTATACCCTCGCCGGCATCTCGGTGATGGTCGATCTGGGCAGATATTGGTTGTTCTATAACCTCCTTCTGCCTTGGTACATGCAGCCCAACTCCGTTATGTTCGAGGTTGCGTTATGCGTCATGGCATACACCGCAGTCGTGTGGATCGAGTTTACCCCCACATTTCTGGAGCGGTTTGGCATGCATAACGTTCGCAGGAAATTGTCCAAATTACTCTTCATCTTCATCGCCATCGGCATATTGTTGCCTACCATGCATCAATCTTCATTAGGCACCATGGCGATACTCTGGGGGCATAAGCTTTCACCCTTATGGCAGACCCAACTATTACCCCTGTTATTCTTGATGAGTGCGATATTGATGGGCTCAGCCCTCGTTCCGTTTGAAGGTAATTTTGCCTCATTGGGATTCAACAGGCCTCCTGAGACGAGCCTATACAGCAAGTTATCCACCTATGTTTTTCTGCTGCTTGGCAGCTTTATTCTGATTCGTTTGGTTGATTTGACGGTACGTGGCGCCTGGGGCTATGCCTTTGAACAGACCACGGATGCAGTGATGTTCTGGATTGAGATGGCACTCTATATCGTACCCTTCATGCTGCTGTTCAAGCAAAGTCATCGTAGCAATCG
>JBDLIZ010000324.1:0-6451 GCA_039714615.1 Pseudomonadota bacterium
GGCCAGGCCTTCGCCTCAAAGGCGAAACCTGGCACGTTGAAAAACGTTGTAAGTACTGTGACAACGGCTGGCTCCGCGAAAGCACGGGAACGGCTAGCCCGGAAATCTCACCAGCATCGCGAGGACCGGCGGAATTCGCAGCCGTTCCGGCGCCGGGCTGGAACGAAAGTGGTAGCCGTAGCTACCACTTGAGTGAAGACCCAGCCGGAGCGAGCGAGAAACCGCCGGTACCGGGATAGGCCAGCGGCGAAAACAGGGTGTCAACTCTGGAATCCGGTTCATTTTCAACTGTCGAATCATTCTTTTCGTATCATCTTGGCCCGTTTGCTTGCACCGTCCAGTATCGGGCCGGCCGTTGATTCCGGCATGCCGGCATCGGCAGCCAGTGCGGCCGCCTCGGCGATCGCATCATCCATCCGCGCAGTCAGGTCCGAAAAGATACTATCCATGTCCCGCTCACGCAGCCCGGCTTTTTGGCCGGTCTGGTAGAAATGCCGGAGCTGGATCTGGTTGAGGCGATAATAACCCTTGTCCCCTATCCCCATCGCCAGTTTGATCTTCTGAACCGGGGGTTCCAGGTAGGGTGACCCGGACATCACGTCATAGAGTGGCGTCAGCCGGTAACCGCCTGGCGTGATAAATATCGAGAAGTTTTTGGCATGGCCATCAATGGCGGCCAGCAGCCAGAACACGATTTGTGCCTTCATAAAGGCCAGACGATCTTCATACGGAGCAATCGCACCGTTCAGAAATTCCAGCACATCGACGATGCCGGGACCGCCATCGCTTTGATATTTCCGCAGGGGCGGAACACCCAATGCCTGACATAGATCCTCCTGCGGCAGCCGGTACAGCACACCTTCCTGCCAGACCCTATCGAACCGCTCCACGACTATCACGGGTTTGTCATCAAACAACAGCACCTCGGCATTGGCCGTCTTAAGACCCAAGGCGCGGCACAGTGTCAGGCAGAGCCATTCATTCCACGGTGTATCGAAAAAATCAGCGCCGGACGGGCCTTCCTTCATAGCAGGTTTGAAGATGTGGGAGGTGGGTGTCGGCCCGATTGGTAGCTGCCACTGATTGTCGATCCGAAGAAAAGCGGTCTTCTCCTGCACCCCGGCAATCGAGATACGAAAGTCATCCTCATCGGCATGGATACCGAGGGGGTTGGTGGCGAGGGAAGCAATCCGGACAGCAATCTCATCGTCACTGACCGGCCTGTATGCCATTTTTGTCTGGTCGCCAGGATCAAGCCCCTCGGGAACGAAACGCAGCGCGCCCACACAATCCCGCCCGATGACGGCCAGCAGATCAAAGATACCGGCACTTTCGGCATGCTCGCGCGCCGCAATTTTTTCCCTTACGGTGCGGTCATCAGGCAATAGCCCATCAAAGTAGCTGGTCGCATTCTCCCCTGACCAGATACGATCGGACAGTGGCATGGACAGGGAGATGGGAAATGCCCGTTCCGACGACAACCACGCCGGATCATAGCGAAACGAAGTCGCACCGCTCGGCGTGCGGGAATACTGGCCGACTTTGCTTGAGCCGACATACACATCCAGTACGCGTCCCTGGCGTTTACGCCCCACTCTCAATACTCCGTGGGATCGAAGCCGGTTTTCCGGCGTGAGACGATGGACAGGTCCAGATCCAGCGCGGCCAGCACCCGAATTACGGTATCGAGCTTTGCCGTGGTCGCGCCGTTCTCAAGTTCGGAAACCAGGGCCTGCCGGACGGACGCTTTTTGGGCGACATCGACCTGCCGCAAGTTTTTCGTCTTGCGCGCCAGGCGGATTCCCGCGCCGAGATCCTTGTTGTTGCGTATGATCTTTCCCATCGCTCTGCCCTGTTTATACGACGCACCGTATATTAGTTAAATATACGCTTTGACGGATAATGTCAAGATATACGATTGAGCAGATAATATTGATACCTCACCGTCCAAGGTAGGCATTGACAAGGACTATGGCCATTGCCTGCGTGCTGTGCCTTGTTGCGAAACACCACAGTAACGCTGAACTCATCAATACAACCTTGTCGGAGTACTAGTCCTGCATTGTTCGATTGAACGATGATGAGCTCAAAACAGACGGCGATTCGGATTTCTCACCAAGCAGGATACTGGCGCAGAATAAGTCGGTTACGCTGGTTACTCATTGGTAACTCACCACGAAAAAAGGCCCAGCCGAAATCAGCTAAGCCTTTGTTTTTCATGGCGCGCCCGGAAGGATTCGAACCTCCGACCACCTGGTTCGTAGCCAGGTACTCTATCCAGCTGAGCTACGGGCGCAATCGGTGTTTTCTCTCACAGACCCATCCATGGTGCCGGGTTCCAGCTCGGCCATCCACGGCCTCGCGTTCGTAACTGCCAAAGCCATGTTTAATGGCTTTGGCTCGGCTTCGCCGACCGTAACCCACCCAGCTGAGCTACGGGCGCTTAAGAGAAGCGCGCATTGTGCGAACTTTGAGGCTTGTTGTCAATGTAACCGGGCAGCGGAGAGTGTGGTCTCATGATTAAATCCAAACCACCCGAACCACAAACTGAAAAGGCCCCACGTGGAGGCCTCTTCGATCTGGTGCAGAGAGGGATTACTCGGCCCATCCCTGGGCCTCGCCCTTCGGGCCGCGCTACGCGCGTTCGGCAGCGTTCCTGACGCTGCTCGTCGAACCGAAGGGTTCGAATCAAGTCCACCCAACTCCGAAAAATCAAAAAGGCCCCGAGCGGGGCCTTTTTGATTTTCTGGCGGAGAGAGAGTCCGCTTTCCCTGAATCCCATACAGTTCACAACCGTCCTACGTCTATCTGTGTTTTCAACAAGTTACGTTCACCACAGTCCCAGAATGTCTACTATAATCCTAGTTAGAGTTGTGGAAACAGTTGTGGGAACCCGAAATGGCTCTGACTATTCACCGATTAACGGTAGCAGGGGCGAAGAACGCTACTAAGCCGCTTTGTGATGGCGGTGGACTGTGGGTTTATCCCATCAAGGAGGATCGGTACTGGATATTCCGCTACAAGCTGAACGGCAATGAACGCGAAATGTCCCTTGGTAACATCCTAGACAAGTCCCTCAAAGAAGCGCGACGGGAGGCCTCGGAATACAGAAAGCTCAAATCCCAAGGTATCGACCCTATCGAGCACCGCCAGCAGAAGAAGCAGCAGATCAAGCTCGATGCCGCCAAGGGCATGAAGTTCGATTCTTGTGCCACCGCTTACGTAAACGCCCATCAGGCCGGCTGGAAGAATCCAAAGCACGTAGATCAGTGGCGCAATACCCTGAAAACCTACGCCTCGCCGGTGATCGGTGATCTGCCAGTCGCCAGCGTCGATACCGGCCTGGTGCTCAAGATTCTCGAACCCATCTGGACGAAAAAGACGGAGACTGCTTCACGTCTGCGTGGGCGGATCGAAAATATCTTGGATTGGGCCACCGTTAGAGGCTATCGCACCGGTGATAATCCTGCCCGGTGGCGCGGCCACCTGGACAAAACCCTGCCTAAACGTTCCAAGGTTCAGAAAGTCCGCCATCACCCTGCCCTTCCCTATGCCGAAATTGGGGAGTTCATGGAGAAACTCCGTAGTCGTCAGGGATTGGCTGCAAGGGCGCTTGAACTCACGATCTACACCACTGCGCGGACCAATGAAGTCATAGCCTCAACCTGGGACGAGTTCGACCTCGCTAACGCCATTTGGACCATTCCGGGCGACCGCATGAAGTCTGGACGTGATCATCGCGTGCCATTGACAGAGCCTGTGCTAGCCATTCTGAAGAAGCTGCCAGAGGCTGGTGATTTCGTGTTTCCGGGCCAGCGGTACGGCAAGCACCTGTCCAATACGGCCATGCTGAAAGTTCTGAAGGACGATCTGGGTTACGCCAACTTAACGGTACACGGGTTTCGTTCGAGCTTCCGTGATTGGGCGGCTGAAATGACTGCTTACCCTCGCGAACTGGCCGAGGCTCAGTTGGCCCATGTTCTTTCGGACAAGACGGAAGCGGCTTACCAGAGGGGGGATATGTTCGAGAAACGCAGGCGGATGCTGGATGATTGGTCAAAATTCTGTGCGACTCGTCCTGAAACTACGGTGATCCCTCTTAGGGGCCGGAGGAAGTCGAAAGCCAGAAACAAGATTTAACCCAAATCGCTACTAATGCGCCGGCCATGACCAGAAAACCAGCCCTTACCTGGTGGGATGCCATGAACCTTAAGCAAACAAAAGCAGGGAACCCTGAGAGTTCGCGAAGGCTCTTGGGGTCTACTTCCCATTCGATTGCTCATGGTAGATCGCTACCGCCTGAAGTCGCGGATTGGCTAAGCGTGGCCCTGTCTTCAATCGCGGACGGCGAAGATGCTAATAAAGCACTAGGTCTAAAACGTGGGCGCGGCAGACCACGCAAGAATCTCTGGTTCTCCAGAATAGGTGAGGCTGGATTTCTGATGGCGTTAGGTTTTTCTATTGACGATGCCAAAGAAATTCTTGCCAAAAAACATAATCAGTCAGTGGATGCGATAAAAAATCAACTCTCCACCCCAAACAGAGATTTCGAGATTACGCCGAGGATGATGGCGGACGCGATAATTGAGGGTTATCAGGCTTTCCGCGAGGGAAGACCGACGAAACCACTAAGTGAAGCAGACAAGAATTTTCTAGAAGAACTGCGCGGCTCACTTGAATCCAATGTAGAGCCGGAAGCTGGAAAAAGAAAAAAATAGCCGTATTTATTGGGATTTGCACCGCCCTCTTCTTGGGGTTGAATGGATGAAAATCCACGTCAATCCCAAGAGGCACACATGGCTATCTCAATGCTTCGCAAGCCATCCGTCCGCCAACGGACTGGTTATGCGAACAGCACTCTTTATGCGCGAATCGAGAAGGGTTTATTTCCGCCGCCGGTTCGCATCGGTAAAAAGATGTCTGGCTGGCCGGACACTGAAGTTGACGCCGTCATCGCAGCAACCGTTGCAGGCTATCCACCCGAGCGTTTACGCGATCTCGTCAGCAGATTAGTTGCAGAGCGCGCGATGGCTGCAAAAGCCGTGGGTTTGGAGTAGCCACCATGGCCCAGTTCAGCAAATCCGTCTACGTCGAAGCCGTCAATCAGAAATGTGCCGAATGCGTCTACGACCCCGGCTCGCCCGGAACCTGGAGGGAGCAGGTAAAAGGATGCTGTGGATTCGATTGTTCGCTCTACCCTATACGACCCCTGCCTAACGGCGAAAAACACGCTGAGAATCCCGTAATTCCCAACCAGGTTGAGCGTCAGCGGCAATTCTGGCGCGATATCAAGGGTCGCGAATCATGAGCCGACCAAGAGGGTTCGCAGCCTGGAGGCCGCAGAAGCGCACCCAGGTTCGCTTAGAGGCCGTTCAGGCGATGCTCGCTGAGTATGAAGAGTATTTGCCCCTGACGATCCGGCAAGTGTTTTACCGGCTTGTCGGAACCGATGTGATTGGGAAGACCGAACGCGACTACGGCAATCTTTGCGAACTGCTCAACCGAGCGCGCCGTGCCGAAATCATCGCCATGGACGATATCCGCGACGATGGCTTCATCGGCGGGTATGAGGTGCGCAACGGATATACCGGCAAGGCGGAGTTCTTAGACGACATCCGCACCTACGCCGAGGAATACCGGAAAGATCGGCAGGAGGGGCAGGAACGACGGCTGGTGCTGTGGTGCGAGGCAGGTGGCATGGTGCCCCAGCTATCCCGCGTCGCCACCGACTACGGCATCCTGGTGAAATCCTCAGGCGGGTTTGACAGCGTCACCGTCAAGCATGAAGCCGGACGCATGATGGGTGATATAGAGGTGCTCCACGTGGGTGATTATGACCCGTCCGGTGAGTGCATGTTTGATGCTCTGCGGGAAGATGTAAGCGCCTTTGCCGACGCGTACGGTAATGACGTGACGTTTACCCGCCTTGCCGTAACTCCAGAGCAGATAGCCCTTTACGAGCTTCCCACCGCGCCACCTAAGGCGTCGAGTCATCAGACAAAGAAGCAGATGACCGAGACGACGCAGGCTGAAGCCCTGGACCCGGCAACACTCGCGCAGATCATCCGTCAGGCCATCGAAGACCGCTTCGACTTAGGGATCTACCAGCAAGTCGTCGATTCTGAAGCACAGGATCGGGCGGAACTGCTGAACTGGATGAGGGGTCGGTGATGCGACCGACATCCAATTTCCCGCCGAAATATTGGGCAAGCGACCGCAAGCGCATCGTTCTGGGCATGGGGTGTGAACATCAGGTGATGCTGCATTACCTGTATTCCGGGCCGAATACTCACCAATACGGCATCTTTTACTTGCCTGTTTACCAGATGGCACACGACCTTTCTGAACAGTTTACCAAGGACGAAGCGGAACGGGTGCTGGACGATCTGGAAGAAGCAAATATCCAGATGCGTGACCGAAATACGGACGTGATCTGGGTTTATGGGATGGC
>JBDLIZ010000325.1:0-6435 GCA_039714615.1 Pseudomonadota bacterium
ATGGACATGATTCGGCATGAGGCAATAGGACCATACCTCGACACCGTTAGCGACGCAGTGTTGGGCGAGCAAGTCTCGGTAGAGTGCGTAATCGTCCTCCTCAATAAAGATCCGTTGACGACGGTTACCCCGCTGCGTGACATGGTGGGCAATACCGGGAATGGTGATCCTGGGAAGACGAGCCATGAACGGATAATATCCTAGGCACTAAATAGTGTAAATGGTAGAGTGTCACTGTAATAAACTGTAATTAAAGAAGGTCTGGGTGTGCTCTTGAACCAGCTGGTACAGCGTCGTCTCTTCAGGTTGTCGGCACTGGTAGTGTACCCACTGTCCTGTTGGCGTAGCTCGCAGCGCTTTGTCCATCGTCCCTGAAATGCTATATTTTTATACCCTGTTTTTATATACAGCATCATAACCTTGCTACGTCTGCCAACCGCGACTGTCCCTCACCTTGCGTGCCTGCGATTCAGGCGGCCAGTTCATATTGGATAAGACTCGCACTTGCATCACAAAGCCATCGGGCTTAGGCCGGCCGAAAAGCCCATCTTTATCCGACTTCCAGGAGTAGTGAGATGTCTACACGAGAGGCTTGTTTTTATGACGTTGTCCGGCCAGACGATGGACCTGCTGGTGCCGGTATCCCCGTTGTCCAGTATTGCGGCTTGTCTCCCGTGACAGGGTGCTTTGAGAATGTCCCAGCGCCTTTACAATTTTGTTCATGGATATACCCGCTTTGCGCTCAGTCATAAGAATCATTCTTAGAATTCCTTCATGTATACTCTCTTGATGTATCCACACGCAGGCCCAAGCCAACACTCACCGCCATGCCCCATTCCTTAAGCCCCATTGAGATGATTTCCAGGCTGATCGAAATACCCTCGGTCAGCAGTGTGATGCCCGATCTGGATATGGGCAACCTGGAGGTCGTTGAACTCCTGGCAAACTGGCTGGACGAACTGGGCTACCGCATTGAGATGCAACATCTCAAAAACCGAAGAGATAAGGCCAATCTGATCGCCACCCTGGGCGATGCGGACGAGGGACTGGTCTTGGCGGGACATACCGACACGGTGCCTTTTGACCAACAACGCTGGAATTTCGATCCCTTTCGTCTCACCGAATCGGAAAATCGTCTGTATGGCCTAGGCACCTCGGATATGAAAAGCTTTCTAGCACTGGCCATTGCCGCGGCCGCCCCGTTCAAATCCCATCAACTGAGGAGACCCTTAACGATCATCGCCACCGCCGATGAAGAAACCACCATGGATGGCGCCAAATTGCTCTCCGCTCAGGGCAAGCGCTTAGGCCGCCATTGCCTGATCGGGGAGCCGACCAATCTGTTCCCCGTACACCAGCACAAAGGGATTTTCATGGAGGCTATTCGACTGCGTGGCAGCTCGGGGCATTCCAGCGATCCGAGTCTCGGCAACAACGCCCTGGAAGGCATGCATGCCGTGATCCAGAGTTTGCTCGACTACCGTCGAGAACTACAGGCAGGTCAACGGAATCCGGCATTCGACGTGCCCGTCCCAACCCTGAACCTGGGACATATCCACGGCGGTGACAATCCCAACCGGATCTGCGGCGAATGTGAACTGCACATCGATCTACGTCCCCTGCCGGGCATGGACATCCCGGCCTTACGTCAAGAATTGCGCAAACGGGTATCGAGTGTCGCTGAAAGCCTGGCTCTGCAATGCGAGTTCAAGACATTGTTCTCTGGAGTACCGGCGATGGAAACCCCGGCCGATGCTCATATCGTCAGACTCGCGGAGCAACTCAGCGGTCATCATAGTGGCGCTGTTGCCTTTTGTACCGAAGGTCCTTATTACAACGCCCTAGGCATGGAAACCGTGATCCTCGGACCGGGCGATATCGCTCAGGCACACCAACCGGACGAATATCTGGCCATGAATCGTATTCAACCGACCCTGGATCTACTGAAAAGGATTATTCACAGCGTTTGTATCGATCCCAATTGAGGGTAAGCTGAGTAGCTGCGCCCGCCATCCACTCGGGCGCAAACATAGCTGGCGCTTTATCGGGTTTCTTTTGTTATTTTTTCCAGTGCCGACAATAGCGACGGGATGTCATCCTGGACAATGCTCCAAACGGTGTCGTCGTCGATGCCGAGATAGGCATGAATCAGCCGGTTTCGGGTAGCGATAATCAATCGCCATGGGACTTCTGAATGTTCTTCCCGTATCTTGCCGGGAATATGGGTGGCGGCTTCGCCAATCAGTTCAAGATTTCGCAAAGTCGCATCATAGTTAAGCCCACTTGCAGTGAAATCTGTCTGCGACATATCAGCCGTGTATGACTGGACCTTCTGTGCAAATTCGACCATATCGTCCAGGTAGAAACGCCATTCTCGCCGTCCTTCAAACTGATCAGACATAAACCGCCTCCTGCTCGATATAGGGCCGCAATTCAGGACGCAGGGCCTTTCCCGTCACCAGGTCAACAGGGGAACCCAGCAAATCTTCCAGATAGAACTGAACGCCGAAGTAGCGCTTCGATGTCGCGGGCCCATCAAAATCGACCAGGATGTCGATATCGCTGTTCGGACCGGCCACATCCCGGGCGGTGGACCCAAACAATGCCAGAGCCGTTACACCAAATTGACTCTTCAGGTTCACCTTATGAGCGCTCAACAACGCTAAAGCTTCATCTTTTTTCATCTCCCGAACCTCGCTGTTTTACTGTAGCAACCAGCCAGATCGTCCATCAAACTACCAAGGAATCCTCGGTAGCCACTTTTTCTGATTCTACTCATCTTAAACCGTCTTGTAGACCATCTCAGTCTCCGCGCTACGGAAGCGGATTTAAAGGTCTGCTCCGTGATGCGAGCGGCCGCATCCAGGTCCGCTGATCACGCTTCTTCCACCGGTACAAGGGCTTACCTGTATCTGGTTGCCGATGCGCTCTTTGAGGGCGGGGACATGCGAAATCACGCCGATCAGCTTACCATCCTGCTGCAGCCCGGCGAGGGTCTCCAAGGCTGTGTCCAGAGCTTCTTCATCCAAGCTGCCAAATCCTTCATCCAGGAACAGGGAGTCCACCCGCACGTTTTTGCCGGCCATGTGGGACAGACCAAGCGCCAGGGAAAGACTGACGATAAAACTCTCGCCGCCTGATAGATTTTTAGTCGAGCGAATTTCGCCTGCCTGATAATTATCCACCACATTGAGTTCCAGCAGCTGCCCATCATCTCTGATCAGCAGGTAGCGATCCGTCATTTTTTGCAGTTGCCGATTTGCATGCCCGACCATCATTTCAAAGGTTAGCCCCTGGGCGAAGTTACGGTACTTCTTGCCATCAGCCGAACCGATAAGTTCATGCAGCATATCCCAGCGCGAACATTCAAGTTTTTGTGCGTCTATCAACTTGGCTCGCGCTTGCTGTTTGCGTCTCAGGCGGTCATTGTCATTTAGCTTCTGCCGGATCCCGCCAACCTCCTGTTGAAGAATCTTCAGCTCAGCTACAACGCTATCCAGCTCGTACTTCAGCCGGTCACGGGACTGGCCCGTCAGCTGTTTTTGTCGTTCGGCTTCCAGCAGAGCTGCTTTATCCCGACGCCTTGCATCCAACCCTGTTTGCTCAGTTGCCAACTGTTGGGCTTGTTGCATCAGGCTTTTACGCTCATCTTCGGGCAAACAGGCGGCCTGGTAGCTGGCTTCATCAGAAAAACCAAACTTACCAAGTCGGAGCTGAAATGCCTCTTCCTTGGTCTTCAATTGCTCAGCCCTCATAAGCGTCATCCCTTCAATCGCCTCAAATCTGCTTCTCAGCTTGCTGAGTTCCTGGGTCGCAGAATTCAACACCTGGCGTGAGCCTTCGAGATGCTTCTCGCCCTGATCGATGGCTAAAGACAGACCAGATTCTTCGTCGTCGGGGCTCTTGTCACCGAAAAGCCCCATCCGCTCATGGGTCAGGGAATCTCGCTCACGCATTAAGATGCTAAGCACATCCCGCTGTTGTTTCAGCTCGGTTTCGGATTTGCTGATTTGCCTGGTTTGATACTGCGTCTGGAGTTGCAGGATTGAGATATGCTTCTCGAGCTCGGTCTTTTGCTGCTGCCGCGCAAGCCACTGGTCACGACGGGAAGATAACTCCAGCTGAATTTGATCCAGTGCATCCATAGCCAGGCTTTTGACGCCATACGGCAACACATCACGCAGAGTATCCTCCTGTGCTTTCTTGAACTGAGTGGCGAGCATCTTTAATTCCTTTTTTGCCCGATCAACAGCTTGTTCGGCGAAGTCCTTCCGGTGAGCGGCGCTCTGAGTATCTCGCTCCGACTGGACTACGGCTTCTCTTGTCCTTTCAAGGGATTCGCGCAAAGTGACAATCTCTCTCTCATACCCCTCGACGGCCTGCATGACCTTTGATGTGTTTTCCAGCTTATCGTCGTTCTCCTGCTGTAAGCGCAGTAAGACCTCTCCCAAATCCTCGCCGGAGGCATCGACTGAAAGAACCGCAAGCCCTTCATGAATCCAAGCATCTTCGCTTGCAATCTTGCCGGTAGTTTCCTTTTGTTGGGTCGCAATCTGTTCCAGATCTTTCAGAGTTGCTACTTGTTTTATCTTGCAACCGGAAAGCATAGCAGTTGCTTGTTTAAGATCAGCTCTCACACGATTCAGCGCGATCGTGGTTTCATCCGGGACAGGGATATTCCCTTCTGCAAAGGGATGTTCCTTGGCACCGCAAAGTGGGCATGGCTCACCATCCTGAAGTTGATGCCGGGCTTCCTCAAGGTCCTGGATTCTGTTAAGTAGGGAAAGCTGCGTTTCAAGCAGGTGCATCTCCTGTTCAAAGGCGGCATGCCTTTCGGTTTGTTTCTGGATCTGGTGAGCTAATGAACCCTTGTCGGCAATGAGTATTTCATGTCGGTTATTGAGTTCACCTAGAATACGCCGCGATACAGCCAACGACTGAACCGACTCGCCGACCTTTTCCAACAGCGCTTTTCTCTCTTTGAGTTCCGAGAGAGTATTTCGCCAGTCCGTGATCTCTCGGCCAGCCAAGATCTTGTTCAGTTCGATCTGCTGTTGACCAAGCGTGCCATTGATGACTTCGAGTTCTTTTTTCCGGGCTTCCAGACGTGTCGATTGTTCACCCCACACCCGAAGGACCTCAGTCTTTTGAGTCTGCGCTGCAGCAAGCTCATCAAGCTGGTCACGATGTTTTCCATCGAGTTCGCGGAGCAGGTCGAATCGATTTCGAATTCTGGCAAGATATTCGATGAGCCCTTCATCCGCCTTGCTTTCGGAGAGAAGTTTCAGGATCTCTCCGAGAGCAATCTGCTGTGCATCGAGAACCCGGCAATCTATACTGTTCCTGGATCGAAGGGTATCGAGATAATTTTCCATCTCTGTGATGGCATCCCCAGTCGCCTTGACAGGAGCCGCTTTTTCCCGAAGTCTGAAATCCAGTTCACGAACCCTTCGGATTACCAGCAGAGCCTCTTTTTGCTCGGTTCTCTTCTGTTCCAACCTCTTGCCGGCCAGCCTCAATGCCTCCCCTGCCCGTTTAACTTCAACCTCCTGTTCAGGAAGCAGCTGTTGGCAGTCATTATGGCTTTGACGATCCGCTTCCTGTTCATGGCGTAGCGCGGCAAGAGCGGCGTATTCGCCCGCCAATTCCAGGGCCTTCTTAGCACGCTCAAGCCTCTCGAGTTGTGGCTGAAACACCCCCTGCCGAGTGAGCAAATCCTGCTTCTGCCCATCGAGTACGCCTAACTCCTGTTCGAGGTTTCCGATTCCATCCAGCCAGGCGATTGCCCTGTTTTTCTGCCCGACCTGTTGATTTAGACTGACTTCCTGAAGAACCTTCTGCTCCAGGCCGGCTTCCAACTGCTTTTCATCGTCTTCACCCAGCAGCTGCATCCCGGCCAGTTCAGCCTGCAGGGTGTCCAGTTTTTTACGCTCATCGGAGCGTCGTTCATGAACCCGAATCGAGATCTGGCTGTAAATCTCTGTTCCGGTAATTTGTTCCAGAATGGGAGCGCGTTCATCAGGAGCCGCCTGCAGAAAAGCGGCAAATCCTCCCTGCGCAAGCAGCATGGAGCGGGTAAAGCGGTCGAAGTCCATGCCAGTGGCCGTTTCAATCCGCTCAGCAACGCCTCGAAGCTTCGCCTCGATGATTTGGCCGGAATCCGCATCAGCAATCTCGTGTTTAGGTGACTGGAATTCCCCATCGGGCTTTTTTCGTGCCCGATGCTGGCTCCAGTGACAACGAAATCGTCCGGATTGAGTTTCAAAGGTCACTTCGGCAAAGCACTCGCCGGTTTGCCGGGACATGATTTCATTCCCGCTCTTGTTGACCTTGTTGAGACGAGGTGTTCGTCCATAAAGAGCCAGGCAGATGGCATCGAGAATCGTCGTCTTGCCCGCACCGGTTGGGCCGGTTATGGCAAAGATACCGTCGGTT
>JBDLIZ010000326.1:0-6431 GCA_039714615.1 Pseudomonadota bacterium
CATCTGCAGGGTAGCGATCTGTTGATCAAAGTCTGTTAGCTCTACCAGCCGCTTACGCTGTTCGACCAGCACCTCAGCCCCGGCGGGGGCGTCTCTAAACGTCCCTTCCGATGCCGGTTTTTTAGTGGTGTTTTTGCTATTTCGTCGTGCTGTGTCCTCAGTGCTCATGAATGCATCCTCTATGGCGTATTCCGTTAACAACACATCCGGCCTGATAGACGCTGATATGAATTCGATTTACCCAATACGGTGCTGTGGGAGGGGCCGCTAGGAGCCTGTCGGATTTAGGCGATCGTCGCGAGGGCACGCGCAATTTATGAATTATCCGGGCTAACCACCATAGGCATCTTCATAGTCTGCCATCGATGCACGGATCACCTCCATGGCATGCTCTTTCCCATACACCCCGTCGATGGTGACGTTTTGCTCCGTTTGACCAGAACCCAATTTATAGGTAAGAAAATAGTGCCGCAAGCGCTCAACCAGCACGTCATGCAGCTTTGAAATATCGTTGATTCTGGAAAACACCGGATCATTCTCAAGCACGGCGATAATCTTATCATCGGCCTCGTTGTGGTCAATCATGGGCAGTCCTCCTATAACCCGAGCATTGAGTATGACCTCGGCCCGGCTTATCGGCCGTTCACTGACCACGCAGATATCCAAGGGATCCGCATCTCCTTGAATGCCTTTACCCATGAGCTTGCCCACCCTAGGGCCGCAAAAGGTCCTAGGGACGATGCCATATAAGGTGGGAGGTATGGAGGAGGTCTGCTGAGGACGATCCACCTTCAAATAGCCCGTCACTTTATCGAGCTCATATTTCATGAGATCGGTGGGTGTGATCTCTATGTAGGCATGCACTACCTCGGGGGCATTGGGTCCGATCTCAAGGCCGTGCCAGGGATGGGGCCGCCAGCGGTAAAACGGGGTTGGAAAACTCATTTCACATTCTCCTCTCTTGATAGCTGAAGTTATTTTAGTATTTATATGTGCATCGAATTAGATAGCACAAAGTGTTCGCCGGAAGATATTGTAGAAACACGGAATCGTCATAAATTTACAAAAAGCAGGCCAGATCGTCAGCAAAACATACCCGCGCCATGGACAGGAACACGCAAAGGGTTAACACCCATCATGACCGCAAACCTTACCGAGCCGGTCACACCGCGGCAATGTTGCAGTGCAGCATGCCTTATCGTATAGTATCGTCCATATGACTTGGATTGTCCACACCATCTATTCGATGGTTGGACACCCCGTTTGCGAATACGAACCAATATTAACAATGCATCTCCGATCCTCGGAATAATCAGCAAGTTTACCCCCCGTCACGGATGGGTTCCATGCAACGACGTAGCCAAGGGATGAAAAAGACGTGACATGCCCCCTAACGCCATTCGTGGCGACCACAGCAGATCGACCACGACAATGACACCACTGCAATGCTATGAGTCCGATCTTAAACACGGCAAGCTCCTTCCCGATCCTGCCCAACACCACGCAGTACTGAGCCTGCAGAGACTCTATGATGACCTGATCACCCGAGCGGCGCCTCGAAAGTCTTGGTTAGCGCGTCTGTCTTCAGGCTTTTTCAGACCCAGGACCAAGCGACTCATGGGAGCCTATCTATGGGGCGGTGTTGGTCTGGGAAAGACCTATCTGATGGATCGGTTTTTCGAATGTCTTCCCACTGGCCAGAAACAGCGGGTACACTTTCATCGCTTCATGCAATCAATACACCATCACTTAAAATCAACTCGCGGGAAATCCAACCCTATACGCCAAGTCGCCAATCGACTGACCGAGAGGACACGCATCCTTTGTCTCGACGAACTCTATGTATCCGACATCGGCGATGCCATGATCCTGGCCAGGCTGCTGGAGGCCATGTTCGAAAACGGAGTAATACTCATAACCACTTCCAACCGTCCTCCAGAAGACCTGTACAAAGACGGTCTGCAACGCGTGAGATTCCTGCCTGCCATTGAATTGCTAAAAAAACACACCCAGGTCATTGAGTTGCGTGGCATGATGGATTATCGCCTGAAATATCTTGAAAAGGCAGATATCTATCACACGCCCCTCGACCGGAATGCAAATAAGGTTCTTTTGGAGGAGTTCTTACAGTTAGCACCCAATGAAGGATCCCAAAACGAACCCTATGAAATTAACGGACGCCCTATAAACACAATCCGTCTCGCCGATGGTGTGGTTTGGTTCGAATTCGATGACATTTGCAACGGGCCACGCAGTCAGCTGGACTATATAGAAATCGCCCGTTGCTTCAATAGTGTTTTGATCTCTAATATTCCCGTGATGGGACAGGACAACGATATCGCGAAACGATTTATAACCCTGATCGATGAATTCTATGACCGCAATGTGAAACTGATCGTTTCCGCAGCAGCACTGCCAGACAGGTTATATGAAGGGAAAAAACTGAATTTCGAATTTCAGCGTACTGCGAGCCGTTTGACGGAGATGCAGTCGCATGACTATCTAGCTAGGCAGCATCTCGGCTAGGATCTAAATCCTGCAAGTGATCTAGGTAAACCTCATTCCATATATTTACAGTAGCACTAACGCATATCAAAAGGACACATCCTGTGTCCTTTCCATAATAGTGTCTACGCTTCGCGGAATTCAAAGAAGAGAAACCCACTGCGGGAGATTTGCAATGACTTTATCTAAGCAGTCTCTTCCTTGCCTTGTGCTGCTTTCTGATAATCCTTGGCCTTGTCCAGACCCTCTGCGGCCCAGTCCGCGAGCTCATCTCGCGCCTTGGTCAGGATCTCCATGGTCTCTTTTCCAGCCTCCACTGATTTTTCGGCGCATTCTTTGACCAGCTCTCCCTGTGCTTGCAGATAATCGGCAACCTCTTTAGTCTCGCGCACATCTCCTAGTGGCGTTTGCTTATTCAGCCTTTCCATGCATGATCCAATCACCGCGAATTGCTGCTCAATGAGCTTTTCGTAGGTGTGCGCATTGATATCGGCTAACTTCTTAGTCGCCTCATAAGCGGCTTGTTGGTATGAATTGAGTTGTTTCAAGAAATCTTTTTGCATGACTCCACCTCTGTTGCTGTGTTAGTAGAAAATTGTGCACCGCACAATTTATGTATTTCACCGTACTCCAGATCAATCTCCTTGTCAAGCCCTTTCTCAAGCCCTTTCTCAAGCCCTTTCTCAAGCCCTTTTAACTGATGACAGTGAGTAGATCTCGCCCTTATGGATAATCATAAGGTATGATGCCATTGTAAGATCACTCGAAAGACCTTCTAGGAGCCTGTCGGACTTAGGACATTCTACTGCGGAAAAGCCGGATTTGGACAGATTTATCGATCCTGTTCGTTAAATAGCCACGGCTATTCGCCTCACAAATCCGCCGGGAGCGGATTTGGACAGCCTCTGGCTGCTCAACGAGGGCCAACCAGGGAGGGTTGGCATCAAACGATCGAGAAATCTGCCTCAGACTGTCTTTCCCTCGCAACGACTGCCTAAGTCCGACAGACTCCTAGTCACCAATTTTGATAACTGAAAACTCAAGAGAAAACAACGTATGTCCAAACCCAGAGTTATCAAAAAATACCCCAATCGCAGGCTTTATGACACCGAATTCAGCCGCTACATCACTATATCTGACGTTCGTGAACTGGTCGTCAAAAAAATTGATTTTACCGTAATCGATACCCATACCAAAGAAGACCTGACACGCAGCGTTCTGCTCCAGATCATCACCGAACAAGAATCCGGCGGCAAACCCATATTCACTACCGAGATACTTTCCAAGATTATCCGATTCTATGGTGACTCTATCCAGGGGGTATTCTCTAGCTATCTGGAAAAGAGTCTCACCCTGTTCACCGAACAACAAGCCCAGCTGCAGAAACAGTTCCAGGATATGATGGGCAGTACCCCGATGGGCAGCATGGCCGATCTGACCAAAAAGAATCTTGAAATCTGGCAGGAAATGCAGGAAAACTTTCTAAAAACCTACGGTCACAACCCCATCTCACAAAAACCGCGCTCGAAACAACGGAAAGAAGACGAGTAAAACGACCGAGAAGGAACCTCTGAATCATCTTGGCAAAGAAGTAAGGGATCGAAGTGTCCTTAAAATGGTCTTAAAATAGACCGTCGCGAATGCTCTTGGTGGCGAATCCGGTTTCGTACAACAGTTTTCCATTTAATAACATGATGCTGCGTATACTCCTGCCCCTGATCTTAGTACTTGGCACGCTTTCGGGCTGTGCGATCAACCCGGTCACTGGAAAAAGTGAGCTGTCGCTGGTTTCCGAATCACAAGAAATCGCTTTAGGTCAAAAAAATTACCTACCCATGCGGCAGATGCAAGGGGGTGATTATGTGGTCGACAAAGCGCTTACTAAGTATATCGATGAGGTCGGCCAGCGATTGGCAAAGGTAAGTGACCGGAAACTGCCCTACCAGTTTGTGGTACTCAACAACTCGGTACCCAACGCCTGGGCCCTGCCAGGGGGAAAGATTGCGTTTAATCGAGGACTGCTGGTCGAATTAAATAACGAGGCGGAACTCGCGGCGGTGATCGGCCACGAGATCGTCCACGCCGCGGCCCGCCATGGGGCCAAAGGCATGGAACGCGGCATGTTGTTACAGGGCGCCGTATTGGCTACGGCCATCGCCACCAGCAACAGCGACTATGCCGCGCTGGCCACGGGCGGGGCACAGGTTAGCGCGCAGCTGGTCAATACTAAATACGGTCGAGATGCAGAACTAGAATCCGACCTCTACGGGATGGAATACATGAAACGCGCCGGTTACGACCCGAGCGCCGCGATCAAGCTGCAGGAAACCTTTGTACGCCTTTCCGAGGGTCGCAACCAAAGCTGGATACAGGGATTATTCGCCAGCCACCCCCCCTCTCAAGAACGAGTAGACACCAATCGCGAAACAGCACAGCGCCTCGGAGCGGGGGGAGAACTCGGAGCGGCACGTTTCAAGAAAATGACCGCACACGCACTTAAAACCAAGGCGGCCTACAGCGCCTACGATAAAGGACGAAAGGCGCTTAAGGATGGCGATGCTAAAACCGCCCTGCGTCTCGCTGAAAAGGCCATCAGCATCGAACCAAAGGAATCTCACTTCTATGCTTTGAAGGGTGATGTACTGCTTGAAAAAAATAACTACAAGGATGCGTTGGGCCTGTACAACAAGGCATTGCAGCTCAACTCCAATTTTTTCCGCTACTACGTACAACGGGGGGTGGTCAAACAGAAATTGGGGAATGATCCAGGGGCCAAGAAAGACTTCGAAGCCAGCGCCAAATTACTGCCCACCGACACGGCCATGAATGGGCTGGGCAAGTTGGCCCTGGCGGCTAACGACCGGCAATCCGCCATCAAATACTTCGAGGCCGCAGCCTCCTCGAATTCGGCCGACGGGAAACAGGCGCAGTCCAATCTCGTCAGGCTGGATCTTTCCGTACGCCCAGAACGCTATTTGAAACTCAGGACAGGACTCAACAAACGAGGATACGTGGTGGCGGAAGTCACCAATCCCACCTCCGTGGCCATCAGGGACGTGCGGGTGACCTTTCAGTATCTGGACAGTAGAGGAGGCGTCAGAGACTTCACCGCCCCCATACCGGGCATCCTCAAGCCCGGCGCCCGAGTGCAGGTTCCAACCCGGCTGGGGCCGGTTAGCAATACCTCGGCACTGAGAAACGTAAAGGCAAGGATCAGCGAGGCGAAGATTGCGAATTAGACTAGTACAAGACGGCAGTGAAGATGAATGGATGAGGCGCAGGTAGAACTTCCTTTTATTTATCGCGGTCTGAAATATTTGACCTTAATACCGGGTCTTATGCCTTAACCAAAATTCAAAAGGAATAGCTAAATGAAAAAAGTTTATCTTTGGCTGGCATTAGTCTTGGCTGGGTTAGGTGGGTTAGTGGTTGCAGCGTCCTTAGGTACAGATCGGTCCGAACCGCCCAATACGGAAGGGCTCGCCGTGGCGGCCTTCGCCGGCGGTTGCTTCTGGTGTGTAGAGGCCGGACTAGAAAAAGTGCCTGGAGTGGTCGAAGTCGTTTCAGGTTATGCGGGGGGGCATGTTAAGAACCCCACTTACCAACAAGTCTCGGCTGGAGGCACGGGCCATATTGAAACCGTACAGGTTCATTATGACCCGCAGCGGACATCTTATGAAGATCTGTTACAGGCCTTTTGGCGGCAAATCGACCCGACCGATAGCGGGGGTCAGTTCGCCGATCGAGGTAACCAGTACCGCCCAGTCATCTTTTATCTCGACCAACATCAGAAATCAGCCGCGCACAAGTCCATTGATGTATTAAATGCTTCCGGCAGATATAAAAAACCGATAATGACTGAGATCCTCCCCTTGGATACCTTCTACAAGGCCGAAGAATACCATCAAGATTATTATAAAAAGAAC
>JBDLIZ010000327.1:0-6413 GCA_039714615.1 Pseudomonadota bacterium
GTATTGCGATGAACAACGAACTGAATACCGATCTTATGATATTGCTTGTTAATGGCCAATTAAAATAGACCAAAACTGGCCAACAAAAGTGAGCCACTTTTTCAGACTTTATTTTAAGAAATAAAACTGACATAGTCCCTGAATTTTCTTCAGGGAGAGACATGAAGGAGTGGAATGTGATTCATCAAATCAAAGCGTTGTACAACGAAGGCAATGGCTTATCGGCCCGTCAGATTGCCCAACAACTGGGTATCTCCCGGCATACGGTCACGAAGTATCTAAAGCTGACAGCGGCTGAGATTACGGACTTGCAAGATGCAACAGAGCGAGGCAGTAAGCTGGATGATTACCGTGAGTATATTATTCATCTGCTGCAAACCTATCCGGGATTATCAGCTGTCAAGGTGCTGCGCAAGCTGAAAGCCAAAGAGGAGTCGCTGGTGGTTTCCGATCGTTCGGTGCGGCGCTACATTCAAGCATTAAAGCAGGAAATCAGCGTCAAGCAGAGACGGTATTATGAACCGGTACTGGACATGGTGCCGGGCGAGCAGTGTCAGGTCGATGGCGGTGAGCTGCGTGGCGTCATGATTGGCGGCGTGGAAACCACGGTGTATTTCATGGTGTTTGTGCTGTCCTATTCGCGACTGATGCATGTGTCCGTGTCTGACCGGCCCATCGATACGGAAACACTGATTCACCAGCATGATGCGGCCTTTCGCACTTTCGGCGGTATGCCGCAGGAATGTGTCTATGATCAGACCAAACTGGTGGTGATCAGCGAAGTGTTCCGGGAGCTGCAGCTCAATCAACGTTTCCATCAATATGCCACAGCGGCCGGGTTCCACATCCGGGCCTGCGAAGGTTATGATCCGGAAAGCAAAGGCAAGGTCGAGGCCGGGGTTAAATACGTCAAGCAAAACGGCTTCTATGGCGAAACCTTTGCCGACTGGTCTGAGCTGGAAGCGTATCTGTCCGACTGGCTGGCCACGATTGCCAATCAGCGTCTGCATGGCAGTACCGGCCAACAACCGGCCATTCACTACCGAAACGAAGAGCAGACCAAGATGCGGCCGTACCTGACACCGTCTTGCGTCAGCGAAAATACAGTTCAGGCCAAGGTAACCCGCAAGGTGGACAAAACCGGCCTGATTGCCTGGCAGGGCAACAAATATTCGGTGCCCATGGCTTATCAAAAGGCCCAGGTGGCGGTGACAGTCGACGGCGGTCAATTACGGATCGGAGACCTTGCCACCGGCGAGGAGATTGCCGAACACACCCTGCGGCTGGAAAAAGGCCAGATTATCAAGAACACCGACCATTATCGGGATAAAGGTCAACGTATCCAAGCATTGGAACAGGACATCCAGGAACTGCTGGGTCAAGGAGCGGACGCCAGTCAGGCCTTATGCGCGTTGCTGAAGCAGACCTCGCCGAAAATCTACAAAGACCAGTTGCTGGGTGTCAAGCAGATCATCAACCACTGGCGCCAGCAATACGGCGGCATAGGCGATGAGGTATTGGAACGTATCCTGAGACGCTCACAACTCACCGCGACAGGTTTCAGGGCCTGTTTGGAAGCCTGGCAATACCATCTGGAACAAACGGCTTCTGCGACGACCCCAGACACAATAGCGGCGGCCCGATCAACTAAACTGGCGCGCTATCGTGCCCTGAATGGCCAGCCGACTGGCCCGGGAGGGCGCCATGGCATCCATTGACAGCGTTGCCGGGAAATACCGCAGTCTGTGCCTGTCGGGTATTGCTGAACAACTTGAAACCCTGCTCAGTCAGGCGGAAGCCAATGAAAGCTCCTATCTGCACTTTGCCGAAAGCCTGGTGGACTACGAACATCAACAGCGCAACCACAAACGCATCGGGCAAAACCGCAAACGGGCTGGGTTCCCCCTGCATAAGAGCCTGGATGAATTCGACTACCGTGTGCAGACCACGATCAGCAAACGGGAAATCAACAGCCTGTTGGACTCGGTAATTGTCAAAGTAACTGTCGCCTCATTGGTTAAAATCAGGCGGCTTTTTTCAAAGCCTGTTGATCTAAATTTTTGTCCTTTTGGTCGGGATTCAGATAGACCACCTGCACAGGCGCCCAATTTCGTGTTGTGCCGCTCCAGCGTTCTGGGCGTTGCCTTTTTGCGGCCTCATAAACCGAGTTTCGCCGTTTCAAAATCGTCCTGTCCTGTCCCGTATGCCGCTGCTCAGGCGTGACAAACTGAATGGCGCTATGCCGATGTTGATGGTTATACCAGTCAACAAACCCCGCCACCCAGCGCCGCGCCTCTTTCAAATCAGCAAAAGGACGTGCCGGATAGTCCGGTCGATACTTGAGTGTCTTGAATAAGGCTTCTGAATAGGGATTATCGTTGCTCACCGCCGGCCTTGAGAAAGAAGGCAGGATGCCTAATGACTGCAGAGTGGCCAGCATCGTGGCGCCTTTCATGGGGCCACCATTATCCGAGTGCAAGGTCACCTGGCCACTTTTTAGGCCTTCGCGCTGTACAATATCGCGCAGAATGTCTGCCGCCCACTCACTGCTTTCGCGTTCATAAACCTGCCAGCCGACAATCTTACGGCTGTAAACATCCATGAACAGATAAAGATACAGGTATACACCTTTGACGGACGTGGGCAGGTAGGTAATATCCCAGCTGTAAAGCTGGTTGGGTGCGGTGGCCTTCAGCGCTTTCGGTTTGTGTCGCGCAGTTGCCACGCGACTGGCCTGGCGATGCCGGAGTTGCTTCGCATCACGCAAAACCCGGTAGAAGGTTGATTCCGAAGCCAGGTACTGGCTCCGCTCCGCCAGCATCGGAACGATTTGGCTGGGTGACAGGGCCGCAAATTCCTCCGAATTGGCCACGCTAAGCACCGCTTGGCGCTCCTGCTCGCTGAGCTTGTTGGCGGGGACAACATCCCGCGTACAACGGCCATCAGGCGAGACTTCACCTGACTGCTGCCAGCGCTGTAACGTGCGTAAGCTGATGCCCAGCAGCGCACAGGCTTGGGTTCGACGGGCACCTGATGTATGCGCTTCAGCAACCCAGGAGACAATGTGTTGGCGCTCTGAAAGCGAAATCATTCGTCCTTTTCCTCCCAGAGCGCCTGATACTTTTTTTGCAGAACCAATAAGGCGGCCGCTTCCGCCAAGGCCTTTTCTTTGCGTTTTAATTCCCGCTGGAGCGCCTGATGACGGGCTTTCAAATCACGTAGTTCCGCGCGACTCCCAGGGGTCTCCGTCGTGCCAGTCTCAAAAGCTTCACGCCATTGCTGTAAATGATGAGGAAAGATCCCTTTTTCACGGCACCAGGCATTCAGCATTTCTCCTTCTTTGCCCTGACTTTCCAGGATCAGTTGAAAGCGCTCACTTAGACTCCAGTCTTGAGGCCGTCTTGTGCGCATGTCGGAGGGTTTGTCGACGGTGTTTTTAGGTAATTTCATCCAGTTCTTCAATGTCCAGCTATTCATATTTAATTCTTCAGCAACCGCTTGTACGGTGCGATCACCGCGATTATAAACTTTCTCCAACGCTTGCTGGCGAAAAGCTTTCGTATAATATGTTTTCTTTTTCAAGACTATCTCCTCTAATTATCAATTAATGAAAATTAGAGGCGACAGTTATCCTGACACAGGGGGCGCTCGCATCTATCGCCCACAGCGTGCCATCCCAACCCCTCGAGATATCTGTCGGTGGTCCAAACGTGAGGTCACAGGGGACCCTCGTGAAGGTAGGTTGCGGCAGTATCGGCGTTGGTGCCTGAGGTGTCACCGGATCGGTTGGCTGTGGTGACACGCCCTGTTGTTGGCTCCCCGTTTGACCGCCAGCACCCGCACTCGCTCTCACGTGCGGCCGACGGGCGCTTCTTTTTCCCGATCGTCGTTTGCGCTGCCCCTTGTGAGACGCGGACTTAGTGCGGCGCCGTTTTGCGACGCCTATCGGCGCAGTAACTTGTTGACTGCCCTGCACCCGACCGTAGCCGGCATTTGTTGCCATGATCGACGGACTTGTGTGCAAACGGGGGAACCAGTCGCTCTGACTGAATCTCTCGCCGATCAAGTCAGGTGTCATCAACGCGTGCGTTGGGGGAAACTTATGTTCAACTGTGCGTTGGACGTTCACAAATTCAGTACGCATAATTCTGTCTCCACAATTGGGTTAAGCAGGTCGGGGGATAGGAAATCTCCATGAAGACTTACGTTTTCACCCCGCCGGATGAAACAGGTATAATAACGTTTTACATCGTCCCGTTCGCCGGAAGCCATGTCACTCGCTTGGGGTGCGAAAGCTCATGACGGAAGGCGCTATTCGGGAGCCAATTTGTTTTCAGGCCGCTTCTGGTCAGGGGGGCAGTTTGCGCCCAGACAGGTAAAACGGCGTTTTTGTTTCGTGGCAATAATAAAAGGATACTAGCAACCCCCTCCCTGGCTGCCAGTTTGTTACTTTTGCCACTTCTTCAATGCCTGTTTCCTTGGGTTTATCTTCCTCATCAGACAAACCATACACCACAGCATGTTCACGTAGCCCTTTAGTTATTGCCTGCTTTGGGGTTTTACCTTTATAGCGGCTGTCAACTTTGAAGCATATCTTGGGTTATTTGGGTCAAGATGGTCAAGCGAATATTAAGCATCAAAATCAAGAAAAGTCAAGGAAAAAGTCAGGCGAATTCAAGTTACAAGTGCAACACTTTTGGTTTCTTTTGGTTTTTCAAAGTGCCGATTACATCTAAGCCATTATTCTTTTTTATTCAGTTCATTTTATATTCATCATTTGAGCCCGTACACCCTACTGAGAAGAATTGATTTCCCAATCATTCTGTTGAACTTGAGCTCTTGAGAGGTGCAACTTCTATAACCATCTCTGAATTCATGCTTATGCTCATACTGCTCCCATTATTTGCAATCCGTTTGCCATTTATCACCCATTCGAATAGCTGATCCTTTTGCGTCCTAGAGATTCGTATGTCTGCCGGAGTTTCATTGACATACCAGCCGACATACATTCCATTTACATCATATCCGTCAATTGTCAAATCAATCGATTCTGGACTAATAACTACCATACGATAAACTGGCCCTGCATCAAAATAAAGTGAGACTTGATTCCTCAAAATAGTAGGCCGCTTATCCAAATAGTTTTTCCTTGATGAGATGTAGGATGTATCTGAAATATCGAAAGATGCCGCTATTTTCTCATAGTATGAAATACGCTCACGCACGAAAGCAGTCGTAACCTGATGATTGAAAGCATCGATGAACCGTCGCAGAAAATAGGTCTTGTATGCTGGTGATTCACGGCTTAATCGTCTAAAAATCAAACTCCGAATTCTTTTTCGGTCTACGAGCGAGTGTGGACCACTAAAAAGATCTATTTCCCATGGTCTTCCAGCAGGAGCGAGAGAATATACGTCTCTGAAAGCATGGTCCATATCCCAGTTTATCCAGAACCACCGTGAATCAGCGGAAGAGCTGTCTTTCACTATCGCACCTTGAAACGCATCAGTTGTGCCAGTGATCAAAATGCTTATTAACCAGTTAGTCATATTAGCTAAATCAACCTTATGGTTAACGTAATTCATCGTCAATGGTGGATCTATTTCATTGAATTCATTATATAAATCAAGAAGAGCGTCCGGATTGCCCTTTGCTACAGTTCGTCCTGGCAATGGTTTGGCTTTACTTCTGCCATAAGTAAAATTTCCTTTACCAAAATGCGCTCGAAGAAACTCTAATGAAATATGCTCAATCAAAACGTAAGGGCCAGCATACTCACCGTTAAGATATAATTGTACAGGTTTTGTTGCTGGAGTAAGACAGCCAATCTGCCTTGCTATATCAAAGGCTAACGGATTAGTGAAATGCGTAGTAAAAACTGACCCATCCTCCATTTCCATTCGACGAACATCATTATGAACGATAAGTGATTTTATTGGATCACCTTTCCCGCCGTATAGGATTCCTTGGGGAAGCTGAGCATCCCCATAAATGTCCCTAAAATGGAGGCGAAAACTTTTTTCTTCCATATACCTGCTTTGTCCCCCATGAACACGAAGTCCAACACCGCCAGCGAAAAGAATTTTTCCGTCTTCGAAATAGCTGATAAAAACGGGCCTCTCCCACTTACGACCGTGCTCCAGGTAATGCGTCAACAATCCAGTCCGTGGATGATATAGATCATCGTTATCCGCTACAATCGACAGTAGGGGGCCGTCATGTTCAGCGACAATTGATTCAACCGCTACGCTACTAGGCAGCTGATCCATGGGTACTTGCATCGCAAACCGTGCCGCTTTGATTTTAGGCGATGAACCGAACTCAAGGAGCCTCAATTCTTTAACTGTGCGACCCGATTTGAACAAGGCGTCTGGAATACGGTGGCTTTGTACGTAGTTGGTGAAATCAGAGAA
>JBDLIZ010000328.1:0-6405 GCA_039714615.1 Pseudomonadota bacterium
AAATAAGTCGTAACGTTTAAATTATGGCGTCAACTGGCTGCCTATCACACCCTTATAGGGTGTATCAAAACCACGTTCTAAGAACGTGGATGTTTACTTGTTCCCGCATGAAATATCTGGTTTAAGGAATGCTACCGAAATAACTTCCCCATCTGACTTGCCTGATCGCTCGTATTCGGCGTTGCGACAACAGTGACATAGCGAGGCTATGCGCCTGTTGTCACGCCTTGAATACAAACGATCATTCGGCGCCAGTTAGGTAAGTGTGTCGTTCGCATTCCTTATCGACAGCCGCCACAATGCTCCCTATGGCCACATGGCCTCGTCATCAAGTTCTCCGCGCTTGTAAACCGAGACCATCTCCGGATAGTTGACGGATGTCTTTCCGTGAAGCGTATCCTCCAGCAATGTGAACGAGCCTTCTCCACGTCCGCGTTTTTGTGGGTTGATGTTGGCGAACAGGATGTTCTTGCTATTGCCTGTAACCCAGTAGTATGCCGCCGGTTGATCATCGAGCGTACAACTTTTACGCATGGCGCCGCTACTGAAGATGGCTATGTTTTGGGAATCGTGAATCTTGAAGATTGGCCGATGTTTCTCCACCTTCACGCTGAAAATGCGCACGTTTTGAGCGTTCCGTATCTCGCATCCAGCCAATCCCCTACCCTTTTCAAGATTGAAGCCATAGAACCACAGCGGCTGGCTGGTGCCGTCAATGAGCATATGGCGGTAGTCTAGGTGTTCGTTGGGACCTGCCTTGTCCACGCCCCAGAAATACCATCGGCCGCCGCCGTTGCCGGAAACCTTCCACAGGCTATGTGGGTTCGTGTCAAGCGACCGCTTTTTGCGTCGGCCTTCGGCCCCGTACCGGTCCGTGACACCCATCACCATTGATTTGGCCCCGGCGCGCCAGTTTACTAAATTGAACCAGTCATGCTTTTTGTTACCCCATTGGAACCCGATATGCAGTGTCCCCAAATAGGTGGTAGCGTCCGCATCGTCCACCGTCTGGATGATGGACACTTCAGCGGTTGGTTTCCAGGATCGGTGCGAGTAGATCCGGGCTAAAGGCCGGCTGATGCCAAACAGTTTGGTATTTGCTTTCAGAGTCAGGGTTTGCCCCAACCGGAAAAGTCCCTTGGGCACGAATATTTTATCGTGCGCGTCAATGGTTTTCTGAAACTCAGCCCAATCATCCTTGTCGTCAGAGCCATTGGCCGCGCTTACCTCGGTAAGCGCCACGCTGTCGCTGTCCTCAAAAGAGGGCAGTGTCTTCCAGACATGCCGGCTTACCAGGTTCGCCGGTGGTGATCCTGAATCGGACTGGATGTCCGCGAGTCCTTCCTTGCTGACTTTCCCGTTCACTACGGAGACGGAAGGAAATTTGCTGTCCTCAGGTTCGTAGGGTGGATCGCCCTTCGGGAGGTATTGATCTACCTGGGCGTACTCCTGAATCCGTTTCCATTCCCCGGATGCTTTAATCATGCCTTGTGGCGATTTTACGATTTGATTCGTACCTTTGACGTAGACGTTCCGGGCATAGAGGTTCTTGCCCACAGAGTTGTCCAACGCAGTACCGCCTTTGCCAAGTTCGATAATTCCATCCATGAGGCTAATGGTACCGACGGCTCTGGAGTAGCCGCTATAGGGGAGCGTGATAACGGGCCCGAACTCCTTGATAATATGGAATCCCACCATGGCAATGGGCACAAACTGCCTGCAGTAGAGCGCCGCCTGGGTCTGATTCCGCAGAATAGCACCTACAATGACGGAACTGGCCCCGCTATCCAGATACAGACCGTAACGTCCCCCTTCCACTTCGATATTTGCCGCTCCGGCCGAAGAACGGCTCGGAATGTTATAGAAGCCGGCAAAGGCACCGGTCGCGATTACCTTTACATCGTGAATATCGGAGGCCTGCGCTGCACCAAACCGCAACCCTATCGCGCCGGCATTTCCCCTTACACCGTTGCAGTCTATCGTAAGATTGTCAACGGACTGCATGAAACCCATGGTGAGCCACTGATGTTCTCGCTTGGTGCTAAATTCCCTGGCAGCTGCACCAAATGATCGGTTTACTCCCTCCCGGTTAGTCCAAACCCAGACCACCGGTTTTGGTTTGTTTGGGTTGCCAAAACCCGAAGCCTTGGGAGATAAACGGATAATGGGTCGTGCTCCTTTCCTGGATCCCACCAGTGTGTTGCCGTGATAGGTGGCGAACCGCGCCCGTTTCCTGATGACGCGCAGGGTATCTGAAACGGTGTAGGTTCCGGCAGGAAAGAATACCGCCAACTGATAGTCGTAGCCATCGTCAATGGCCTTCTGGAGCGCGACGGTGGAGTCTTTTTTCCCTGTAGGATCAACCGGGTGCCCTTCCCATCCGTCGTACCATGTTACATCCAGGTATCCTAGTTTAAAAAGCCGATTCCGGGTTGCCCCAATCTTCTTTAGATGCGGTGGCGGATCGAACCGGATCCCCCGAGCGTAATCCATATCGCCGCGTGCCACTACGGCTATTGTCACCGTAGCCGGCTCGGAAGCGGCCCCGCGTTCGTCTACTACCCGGAAGGTGAAGCTGTCGTCACCGGAGAATCCTGCCTTAGGGCGATACTTGACCTTTCCCGGGCGATCTCTGACCTTCACGCTTCCGTGCTTTGGGGGATTTACGATTTCCAGTTTTAACCGTCCTTGCCCTCCGCGGCCGCCCAGCCTGATCACCATGGATCGCCCAGGCGTGGAGAAACTGGCATCAATGGCGATGGGCAGATTCCCGTGCATTTTCTGTTCAGCAAATGCGACATAGTTGAGGTTTGCTAACAATACGAAGTACAGCACACTACTCAAAACTATCATCTTCTTGACCATTTCCAGCCTCCTTCATGTCAAGCCCTATCGACAAGGCATTAAAGTGCAAATCAAAATGATTAGTCCCGATTTTAGTCACAAGGAACTAAGAAATTGTTTATAAAGGGTTTTTTATCGTCCCTTGCCGTTTACCCAGTGCGTAGGCTACCCAAGCCCAGACAGCGGCCAGGGGGACCGCCAGCCAGGCAATCCCCGCCAGACTTACCCCTAGCGCGCGCAATCCTGCATAGATCCAGGCACTTACCACATCACCACCGCGATATACTACGGTATCGATAACGTTTTTGGCCTTATATTTTTCCTCCCGTTTCAGGACCACATAGAGCATTTCACGCGCGGGTCTCATAATGGCGTAATTGCCTGCCCGCCGCAGCACTTGCACTACTATGAGTACTCCGAGTATGGGTGCAAATCCCAATACCAGAAAGCCCATTCCCAGGATCATTGGAACCAGAGCCAAGGTCCAGCCTAGACCAAGCCAAGTCACCAGTCGTCCGGTCAGCAACACCTGGATGACAAAGGTTAGGGTATTGACCGCCAAATCAATTGCGGCAAATACCGCGGTGCGCTCGGCCGAAGTGGCGAAACTGTCGCGAATGATTTGTGCCTGCTGAAAATATAAAAAGGTGGCCAGGGTAGTGAAAAGAAGCATCATTGTGCAGATTCCAAGCAGATAAGGGGAATGCAGCACGAGCTCAATACCTGCGAGTAGACCACCGCCCAGAGGCTGATTCTCTGAAGTTGCCGTTTCGGGCAAGTCGGCTTTAGTCCAGAGCCCCGTTTGTTGTTTTTCGCGCCATGCAACGAGTCGATGAATACAAAATACCGCCCAACCCAAAAGCAGGGCCGAAATCAAAAGCAGATTCGTTACCCCCAAAGGTACTGCCAGTGTCGTTGTCAGGACCGGCCCCATCAATGCGCCCGCCGTTCCGCCCGCGGCGATAAAACCAAATAACCGTCTTGCCTGTGCATTGGTGAAAATGTCTGCCATGAAGCTCCAGAAGACCGAAACGATAAACAGGTTAAATACGCTGGCCCAGATAAAGAATGCCCGTGCAATATAGGCATGCGTAACATCGAGTCTGAACAGGGCAAAAAACACCAGCAGAATGGCGATAAAAAAATAATAGATATAAGGCAGAAACTGCTTGCGAGGAAAACGGGAACTTACCCAGCCGAATAAGGGTACGGCAGCCAGCATCACCAGAAAGGTGCCGGTGAATAGCCATTGCAGATTTTCCACTCCACCAGCCACACCCATCTCATCGCGCATGGGGCGTACGATGTAATAGCTGCACAACAGAGAGAAAAAGTAACTAAACGACCAGGCTAGCGCTTTGACTTCTTTTGGCTCGACATTAACCCATCGCTTGACCCAATGGTACACCGTTGATGTGTGCATAGGAAATGGTCTGTTTCGCAAGGGTTACAGCAAAGAGTGAACCGGTGACTAAAGTCGTTTTATGCTAGATGAAAGGATTTAAAACGGCTGCCAAGACATGGCTATAGGTATCTTGTATGTTCGGTCTTGGCCCGAATCACAATCAGGCGCCGTTTTAGGAGTCTAGGTTACCATCGCTACGGGGGGGGGTTGGGCATTAGCGGATTGAGGTGCATTTGCCGCTGGACGAGGCGGTGTGCGAAGGTCATAGTTGACACTGTGGTTTTTACATTCCCATGCAGTCATAAGGGAAACATGGTGTGCTATGCCCTCGATTGTCGTTGGATTCGGTTAATGCGTAAAGATTTGATGATGGTCGACCAAGATTTCTAGCCAATGTTGGCAATGAGCGATTTGCAACCGGGGTTTGCTTCGCTTGCTGGTATCGAATGCGGTGTCGGCCAATAACTAGCGGCGTCTTCTTCGTCCTCGATCATCCTTGAAACGAACCTTTATGGGTCTGCCACCAAACGTCTTTCCATTAAGCCCAGCGATCGAGGCCCGGGCCTCGTGGCCTTCCATCTCAATAAAGCCGAACCCTTTACATTTTCCAGTAAATATGTCCGTGGCGAGTTCGATCGATCGTACCGTGCCAAATTCGGAAAACAAGTCCTGGACGGCCTCTTTAGTGGCATCTGTAGGTAGATTTCCAACAAACATTTTTTTCAAAATTGGTATCCTTTGCGTTGATGACCCCTCACGGCTTAGGGTTCAGCAGTAGCGGTCTATTAAATTTTGCTTTGCTGTAGGGCGAATCGCGCATGGTCTTGGCCGTCTCAACGCTATCGCCTGGAAATAAGGAATGTTACCGAAATAACCTACCCATCTGGCTTGATTTATCGTCCGTATTCGGTGTTGCAGCAACAGTGACATAGCTAGGCTATGCGTTTGTTGTCGCGCCTTGAATACGAACGATCATTGCAGCGCCAGTTGGTCAACTTACTTCGTCCGCATTCCTAACCCTAAATGCTGCAATGGGACATGAGGCGGTAACGTCAGTCGGAGTGCAAAAAATAAACCCCGCAGCAGGTTGCGGGGTTTATCACCATATCAATCGATTCTGATCTTAGCCTTCGACGGTAACTTGTACCGCCTGAGGCCCTTTGGGACCACTTTCCACCCCGAAACTCACAGTTTGACCCTCACTTAACGTTTTAAATCCTTGCCCCTGAATGGCGGAAAAGTGTACAAACACGTCTTTGCTGCCATCCGAAGGTGAAATAAAACCATAACCCTTGGATTCGTTAAACCATTTAACAGTGCCAGTTGCCATATAAATAACCTCAATAAATCAATAACTAAGTACTCAATTGCAAATCATACGAGGCTATTTACAGGAGAAAACCGAGGGAAAGAGCTTCTGAAAAAAACCTGAACAATATGCAATAAATCGTACTTTAACCTTTATTATTTAAGTACGTGGGAACTCCACCTACTCCTCTATTATAGATACCCATTATAATGATTCAAGGTGTCGCGGGCGATTGAACGTATATTCTTTTCTTAGGTGCCGATCGGGTCCGGGACTGATCTACTGCGGAAAAGCTGGGTTTGGACAGATTTATTTCTCCGTAGAAATTATAATTCAGTCACCTTTTTAACAGCCATTCTCGTCTCCGTGGCTATTTGAGGTTGTCAAAGCTGGGCGTGAGGGGGAGAACTAATGTTGCTCTTTTTTGATTTGTTCCTGATGTAGATCTATTCGCATGGTGCATTCTTCATTGGCCACTGTGAATACGCCGGCGGTACTGTCGGGATTTTTCATGTAATTCCAAACGGCCATGGCCGCGTCGGTCGTACGTTCATCACCGTATGGATGCTTGCCAGTCAGCATCTCGTATAACACAACGCCCAAGGCATACAGGTCGGTCCGGCCATCACACGGGTCGCGCTGAATCTGCTCCGGAGCCATGTAGGCCGGGGTGCCGAACACTCCGCGGCCGCTGGAGGCCACGCTGTCGACGTAGTCGGTGTCGAGGATCTTGGCGATCCCGAAGTCGAGGATCTTGACGACGCCGGCGCCGTCGGGGACCAGCATGATGTTTCCGGGTTTGAGATCCCGGTGAACGACGCCGCGGTCGTGGGCGTGGGCGATCGCG
>JBDLIZ010000329.1:0-6391 GCA_039714615.1 Pseudomonadota bacterium
GCCATAACCGACGGCCGCAATGCCGATGGGCATGTCCTCGGGACAGACGAAACTGCTCCCGTAACCAATGGCATCGCCTTGGATTTGCTGTTTTATCGCAATCAGTGGGGCCTTGAGAGTCATCACCGGGCGCAGATCCAGTGACGAGGCGCTTTCGTCGATAAAGGGCGAGGCACCATAGAGCATGATCCCCGGCCTTATCCAGTCGGCATGGGTTTGGGGAAATCCCAGGATCGCCGCTGAATTGGCGATGCTGCGTTCGCCCGGCAACCCGGAAATGGCAGCATTGAACCGTTCAAGTTGTTGCTGGGTATAGGTATCGGCCCTATCATCCGCACATGCCAGGTGGGTCATGAGGGCGGGACGCCCTTTTATTGCAGCCAAGCGGATCACGGTATGGTAGACATTCTTCAACTCGGAAGGTGACAGACCCAAGCGGTGCATGCCGGTATCCACCTTCAACCAGATTCGCAATATATCCTTGCTATCGGTGGTTTGCAGCAACTTAAGTTGATCGCGGTGATGCAGAACGAGATCTATGCGATGGTGCTCTGCGCTCAGTAGCTCCTGAGGGTTCCTTACGCCTTGCAGGGCAACGATGGGGCAATGTATCCCGGCCTCGCGCAGAGGCACCGCCTCGTTGACAAAGGCGACCGCGAAGGCATCCGCCTGCTCCAGGGCCTGAGCTACGGTGAGCATGCCATGGCCATAGGCATCGGCCTTGATCACGGCCATCACCCGGCTGCTCGGTGCCGCCTGACGTGCCTTTTGCAGATTGTGCCGTAGCGCCTGAAGGTCGATCACCGCATAGGCGGCACGGGTCACGAAAAGTTCTCGCTGGAATAGATCTCGGGGGTAAAATTCTCGAAGCTGGTGTACTGGCCAAGGAAGGTCAGGCGCACGGTACCTATCGGGCCATTACGCTGTTTACCGATGATGATTTCCGCCGTACCTTTGTCCGAACTTTCCTCATTGTAGACCTCGTCCCTATAGATGAATGCAATCAGATCGGCATCCTGCTCGATGGCCCCCGATTCGCGCAGATCCGACATCATGGGGCGCTTGTTCGGGCGCTGTTCCAAACTGCGATTGAGCTGCGACAAGGCGATAACGGGAACGCTCAATTCTCTGGCGAGCCCCTTGAGCGAACGCGATATTTCAGAGATTTCAGTAGCCCGGTTTTCACTCCCACCGCTGACTTGCATGAGTTGCATATAGTCGATCACGATCAGTTGCAGATCGTGCTCTCGTTTCAATCGCCGGGCACGGGCACGCAGTTCCGTAGGGGTGAGGGCCGCGCTGTCATCGACGAACAGCGGGAGGTCGGTCAACATGGATACCGCACTGCTCAACCGCGGCCAATCCTCCTCCGTCAGTTTACCGGTGCGTAAGCGATGCTGATCTATACGTCCCAGAGAGGACAGCATCCGCATCGAGATCTGCTCGCCAGGCATTTCCAAACTGAATATTGCTACGGCCACTTGCCGTTTTACCGCAACATATTGCGCAATGTTCATTGCGAAGGCGGTCTTGCCCATCGATGGCCGCCCGGCAATGATAACCAGATCACCCGCCTGCAGGCCGGAGGTCATTTCATCGAAATCGCTGAACCCCGTGGGCAACCCAGTAATCGGATCATCCATTTCGAACAGCATGTCGATGCGTTCGACGGTGTTTTTCAACAGTGATTTTATGCTCTGAAAACCCGCCTTGTTACGCGCCCCCTGATCGGCAATTTTAAAGACCTTCTGCTCGGCTACATCGAGCAGCTCTTTACTGTCACGCCCCTCGGGGTTGAAAGCATTATCGGTAATATCGGTACCGACCGTAATCAATTGGCGTAATATGGAGCGTTCGCGGACGATATCGGCATAGGCACGGATATTGGCCGCACTTGGGGTCTCCTTGGCCAAGGTTCCAAGATAGGCCAATACGCTGCTGTCACTAAGCTCCTTGCGCTGTTCAAGACGGTCAGAAAGGGTCACCACATCAAAGGGCTGATTCTTGTCTGCCAACTCGCCGATGGCGTGGAATATAATGCGATGATCATAGAGGTAGAAATCATCCTCGCCCACTTTGTCGGCGATCTGGTCCCAGGCCTCGTTGTCCAACATTAGCCCCCCCAATACGGACTGCTCAGCTTCCAAGGAGTGCGGCGGAACCTTCAGATCTTCGGTACGAGTTACGCTTCTTCTACGCGTGGCGGCACTTTCAGATAGGGTGGACATGGGATCATCTGCCTCAGGTCAAAGTGGCCAGCTAGGGTTACAATTATTCCTCTGCCAAGACCGTCAACTTTATGCTTACGTTCACCTCCGAATGCAAGTGCAATTCAATCTCATATTCTCCGGTTTGGCGTAACGGCCCGCTAGGCAACCTAACTTCACGCTTTTCCACCTCTACACCGGCTGCAGTAATAACCTCGGCAATATCCGCCGTGCCCACCGAGCCAAACAGCTTGCCCTCACTGCCCGCCTTCGCTGTCACCGACACCTCGAGACCTTCCAGCCTCTCATGCCGGGTCTGAGCCATGGCCATACCTTCAGCAGCGGCCCTTTCCAACTCCGCCCGCATGGCCTCGAACTCAATAATGTTCTGAGCCGTGGCATATTTTGCCTTACCCTGAGGAATGAGATAGTTGCGTGCATAACCCGGTTTGACCTGAACCTTGTCTCCGAGACTGCCCAGGTTTTCGACCTGATCCAATAGAATGACTTCCATCAATTTTACCTTTACTAAAAATATGTCTTAACCCGGCAAAGCCGGAACCAAAAGTAGGAGTAAGTTCACTCCTACAGAGAATTGGGACTATTTATTTCCCTGATGGCGGGCCTGCATCCTGGCACGCAAATCGAAAAAATTATCGACAATACCGATAGCACATATGCTCGCCAACACTACAGAGAACATGAAAATTGAATTGGCGTCACCAGAGATCAAGTATGCCAACACCAATACGACATAGAACGTTCGCAGCCAAAGAGACGGGTTGTTCGTCTTGGTACAAGCACTGTGAACAATCGCTATCCCTTGCAGTATAAATAGGACGAGACTGATCACTGCCAATTCAGCCACCACTGAGGTATCGACGAAAACGCTCCCCAGAAACAAACCGATCCCTAATATTGCCGGCCAGAAACCCAACCTAAGGTCGAGAAACTCCTGTCTAAATCCTCCCGGATTGTAAAGCATGGATTGCCACCAGCGGGCGACCAGCACCATCATCGCCATGCTTAGCAACATCGAAGCCACCAGACTTCCCGTCATATACCGGGCAGCGGTTGCTATTATCTTTTGCAGGTCAACCGCCTGCATCTGCGAGGCTACACTAGGGTCGAGCATGGCCTGGCGTAGGTATTCATCGAGCAGACCGGACCAGAAACCTGTTATATCCGGTATCGCGATATGCGCCGCCAGAATAGATATCAAGCCCAAGGCCATAGCGGCCTGTAGGGCTAGCCGCAGGGAAACCGTAGCGTGCAATACCAGGGTCGGCAACATTAATGGCACCCATTGCATCAGACTATAAACCAGCGCGGCTTCCACTCCCCTGACCAATAGGAAGTTCAGGGCCATCATAACAGCCGTAGACATACCCAAAACAAATAGGCCTTGGGTCGCTCCGAAACGCAGGGTGACCAATGCCAGAGTCGCCCCACTGAACAAGGTTAGCAGGGTAATAAGCGCCAGGCCCAACTTGCCCAACAGCAGGGTCAAAGGTAGCAGGAACAATGCCAACAAGGCAAAACCTACTACCGCAGACGTGGCCTGCATCCGGCCGGCCATAATATAGGATACCAGTTTACGCATGGTCAGCCGCGAGCTGTGATCACCACAAACTTATGTCGAGACGCTGGTCTGACTTAAGACTGATTTGCTGCAGAAAAGCAGAGATTGGACAGATTTTGCTCATCTCCGCTTGGTTTTCTCAACCGCTATCAATGTTGATCGCTGTAAGGCAACAGGGCCAGATAGCGTGCTCTTTTCACGGCCCTGGCCAGTTGACGCTGGTATCGAGCCTTAGTACCCGTAATTCGGCTAGGCACGATTTTGCCTGTTTCGGTGACATACCCCTTCAGCAGATTAAGATCCTTGTAATCGATCTCTTCAATACCTTCAGCGGTAAAACGGCAGTAACGTCTGCGACGGAAAAATCGAGACATGGTATTTCCTCTAGTAAAGAATGCGAACCAAATAAGTTGACCCACTGGCGCCGAATGATCGTTGGCATTCAAGGCGTGACAACAGCGTCATGGCCTAGGCTATGACGCTGTTGTGACAACGTCGAATACGGGCGATAAGGCACGCCAGTTGGGTAAGTGTGTCGGGAGCATTCCTAGTGAACATAAAATGGATGAGTCGCAACGAGTATACCCTTGACGAATGGGTATAGTTCTTACCCGGCCTCCTTCGGTGTTCTCCCAGCCTCACTATTTCCTCCGGTTGAGGCATTGCTGCGGGCGCCGGTATCGGCAGAACCCCGAGATTCCTGCACTTGTTCTTCCTCTCGTGCCAGCGGCGAGGCCTCCGTGACGGCCGTCTTGCGCTTAAAAATGAGATTGCGAATTACCGCATCATTGAACTTGAACACGCTGTTGAGTTCATCGATAGCATCCTGATTACACTCAACATTTATTAATACATAATGGGCCTTGAGGACCTTGTTGATGGGATAGGCAAGCTGACGGCGGCCCCAATCTTCAAGCCGGTGGATCATGCCGCCATCCTTTTCGATAACCGAACGATAACGATCAATCATCGCGGGGACTTGTTCACTCTGATCCGGATGGACCAGGAAAACGATTTCGTAGTGTCTCATTGTAGCTCCTTTCGGATTAGAGCCTCCCACCACAGTGGTGAGGCAAGGAGAGAACCTGTTTGATGATACCCGCGATAACCGACTTCGATATGTATGGCACAACCGAAAACCCGCCCATCAATAACTCAGGTACCGCGCGCGATTTTACTTGAGCAGGAAGAGGGTTGCAATGACAGTCTTTTATTTTACACCGATTACGAAATCATGCTGTTTGCGAAAGGTTTGGCGCCAGAACGTTCCTTTACCAGAACGATCCTTTAATAGATAAATAGGCCTAAGCTCAAGTCGGTGATCATCCAAACAATCGCTCGCGTAATAAACCACAACGCCTGTATCGCTACACCAGGCGGCCCCTTTTAAGGACAAAAAAAATCCCAATTTCAAACCAACGCCTAACGTGATTGACAACTCAATGGTCTTTCGCTACTTTTCTGTTCAACAAAAAAAGACTGTTTACTCCGCTTATTCTCCAACCCCGCCCCGGTCTCGCACTCGACTTGGGCAAAGAAAGTCTCGGCATGCTCTTGTACCAACTGGTACAGCGGCGTTACTTCGGGACGCCTGCGTTGGTAGTGTACACACTTTCCTGCTAGCGTAGCTTGGACTACTTTGTCCATCGTCCATGATCTGATTTGTCCGACATACTTCGCCACCCATCCGCGCTAAGGTTAAACAGTCATCGGCTCTCCTAGCGGTGAAGACGGTATGAATTGGCAATCGACGCCCCCTCCAAGTGAGGGAAACCGACGTTTGATCGGTCGGCGATGACGGATAAGGGATGGTTGTCCCTCAATTTCCACCCGATGAAGGAGTGAAGACTATGAGAGGATCGAAACGACTTGGACCCGCGGCGCTGCTGTTGGGGGCGTTGGCTTGGTTCGCGGTCGCGCCGGCGACGGTGTCGGCGGCACCGGTGGAGCCCAACCCATGCCAGGACTCCATCGACCAGTTGCTGAAGACCTATAGGGGGGACGCCGCCTTCCGCGCGCTGACGGATCGTGCGTTCGAGAACGTCCAGCCGCTTCCGGGCGAGTTCGGGCCCAACCCGTGGAGCGGGAAGGACATCTACTACCTGGCGGACTTCTTCGCCCACTGGTGTACCTTCCTCCCCTCCATCGACGGCTCCCACGACGACGGGCTGAAGTACATCCAGCAGTTCGCCGGATTCTACTACAAGAATGAGTACGGGGTAGCCTTCGTGCAACGGACTCCGGGGCGGGAGATCACCCAGCAGTTCGTCCGGGAGCGCGGCGCATTCATGGACAGCAAGGACTCCACCGACAAGATCGCCGAGTGGCTGGCGGACCCGCGTATCGAGCGCGAGGACTTCAAACTGCCCAACCCTAAACGGCGCGACGGTGGCTTCACCTCTTTCAACGCCTTCTTCGCCCGCACCCTAAAAAATCAGGCGAAAAGCCGCCCCCAGACCATGCCCGATCGGGACTACGTGATCAGCGCCCCCACGGACTGCATCATGAACTCGATTCCGCAGCACATCACCGACCTACAGGCGAAGATCCCCACCAAGTCCAACTCCGCGTTGAATATCGTGGAGATGCTGGACGGCTCCAA
>JBDLIZ010000330.1:0-6386 GCA_039714615.1 Pseudomonadota bacterium
TCGCCATCGGACCCCACCAAGGCCGCAAGGTGTTCGCATTGCAAAGCCAGCCACCGCTAGAGGCGCCGAAGGTGAGTTCGAGCCGGCTCGCTAAGGTCGCGGGGTTCAGCTTACATGCCGGGGTCGTGGCACAGGCGCATCAACGTGACAAGCTGGAACGGCTGTGCCGGTATATCGCCCGGCCCGCGGTATCCGAGAAACGCCTGTCGCTGCTGGAGGATGGACGGATTCGCTACCAACTGAAAACGCCCTATCGGGACGGCACCACCCATGTGATGTTCGAACCGTTGGACTTTCTGGCCCGGCTTGCTGCACTGGTTCCCAAGCCGCGGGTCAACCTTACCCGCTTCCACGGGGTATTCGCGCCTAACAGCAAATACCGGATACAGATCACACCGTCCAAACGAGGCAAAGGCAGTAAGCGCGACGCTGATGAAGCTGAGCAATGCCACTCACCGCCACAGCGCCGGGCATCGATGAGCTGGGCCCAGCGATTGAAGCGGGTGTTCAATATTGACATCGAAACCTGCTCCACCTGCGGCGGTGCGCTCAAAGTCATCGCCTGTATCGAAGACCCCCTGGTCATCGACAAGATACTCACCCACCTGGACAACAAGGCCGCATTGGCTGAACCGGTGGTGTTGCCGCCAAGCCGGGCGCCACCGCAGAGGAATCTGTTCGACTGATTTTCAGTACAACCCCTCCACCATTCAAGAAACTGCGACCATCGCGGTCGCGGCAAGGACCGTGGCTTGTTTGTCGGCGGAAAATCCGTTTTCTTTCTGGGAAAAACCTCGGTAGAAAGTGGGATTTGCCGAGATTACGTGACTCAAAAAGTGTTCTATGGCGCTATCGAGCACCATTTCAGTGACTTTGATACCCCCTCGACTTTGGGGAAAAGGGCGTTTATGCTTCCTATACACGCGACTGCGGGATCTCGACTTCCCCTCTCTGTCGGGGTATCGTTTTTAGTGAAGCTTCACACGATCGCTATGAGGCGCATGCTTACGCCCGAGCGGGTCCAACAACGCTGAGCAGGAGGGCTTATGTTAACAAAAGTTCTCTATATGTTCTCTTTTCTACAGCAATCCTTCATCCGAGTCAACCTTGAAAGAGAAATCCTCTCAAGGTGAGGATCGATGTCAGCTGGTACTGTACCAAGTTCGTTGATGAGAATTGGCTAAGCTGCGTTAACGCATCTGGAAGACCGCCTGCGCATCAAAGGCTATCTCCGCTACATGGATGACCTGCTGCTGTTCGGCCCAAAGCAGATGCGAAAGCGACGGTCGACCTTCGCTGTACAGGAAGCTACGCCATGCCAAGGTGTCGGCGAACATGGGTGCGACATAGCATAGGGCCACGGCCAGACCGTGCAGGATCTTTCAGGGCTGGGACTAGAGGTGCATCACCTTTAACCCCGCGTGGCCGCTGTAAATCGAAGAACGGGATAACGCGAATCTACCACTTGACCGGACACCCCAGAGGACGGAACATCGGCAAGATCATGCAATAGTGGAGAAATGGACCTTGGCCAGGATGTCAGTCTGGAAAACTCTGTTTATGCCTGTCATGCTGCTCGTGCTAGCTGCGGCCGAGTCGCCGACCGCCGAGACAAAACGCAATCCTGAAGAATACTTTTTCCAGGAAACATTCGGAGATTTCTCCAGTTGAACCTGGAATACAGCGCGGTCCATGACCCTTTTGATGGAATCATTGTGCAGCGGCGAATCAATCCGGGACAAACGGTGGTGAGCGGCTTGCAGGCTCTGCCGTGTTGATTTGCACTTAACCCGACTTTCGCAACTCAACCCCTGAGCCGCTAAATTTTGATCAGCTTGTTGTGTGCAAGTTGCTGATTTGCATAAGCGCGGTCATCTACAGCCCCCTGAAATCGCCCTGTAGTGCCGACCTACTCTTGAAAAGGGGACGTTTTTCACCATACTGTCGGTATGTTTCTTCGTGTAAAAAGACGCTTCAAAGACGGCAAAGAACATCGTTACTGGAGCATTGTGGAGAGCCGTCGTCGCCGCGGCAACCGGGTGTTGATGCTGACCGAAGCCTTGCGGTTTATGTACGGTTTCTGTTCCACTGCGACTCAAACCCATACTACTATAGGAACTTCATTAGGAATCTACCGAGATAGCGCTGAAATGACTGAAACAATTTGGCTATGGGGTGCAATTGGCTGCAGTGCAGTCACTCTTTTGCATCTTCCACGCTTGTTGGATCGTTGGCTCAATGTACGTAGCGTATATGGTTATATTCCGTGGAGCTTGGTGGTACAAATGTGGCAATACACTAGAAAATCACCGATGGCGAAAATCTTATGGCTAACAGCCTTCGGTATTCCTCTAACAGTAGCGGTTATAATACGACAACTTGTATACAACGACCCTTATGAATTTACACTTTTCTGTATAGCAGCACAGGTTTTTGCCTTAGTCAAAGCAGCTGATGTTGTCTTACCACCTACCATCTTGTTACTGAGCCCTTCTACGGAGGAGAGTGCATCTACTCTCGCACATTTGGTATCAGATTTACCTACTCATCGACCAGTGGCTCTACTACGCCCGACAGAACAACTGTCTCCAGCTATTCTCCAACGATTCTTTTACAATAATTTGAGAACAACAAATAATTACGAATGGCGTAGTATCGTGTTTCACCTAATGGATGTGGTGCCCATCATTGTGATTGATGCTCACAAGTCCACGGACGGAGTCGTCGAGGAGATTGAGCGTATCGAACAACGGAAGTACTTTGACCGAACGGGCTATGTAGTCGACGACAAGTCGGCACAACCGCCGTCGGAGAAGTGGGAGACCGTACCGCGGAATTCACTACCGCAATGGGTGCGCGAGAAGCTGTTCTACGTAGTTGATGAAGCTGAGCGCCTGAAACGGCAATTTGAATTTTCGTCAATGCTCGCATCGGTTCCGCGAGGACTTCGTGAGCCTTACAACGTCAAGGCGATGGTAGCCAAGGCACGCTGCATTCAACATGCTGAGATTTGTCGGTTCATTCATGTCTGCAAAGGCGTTCTGCCCAGTGAAGCAGAAGACAGACTGTTAGAGGACATACCTTCGCGCGTTACGCGCAGAGAGGAGCTAGCGTTTCTCCGAACGAGTCGAGGGCTCGATGAGGTCGAGGTCCTACTGCGCAGTGCTCTCGAAGAAGCCGAGGCCATGTCTGGCCCGAGCCGAGATTTCAACATCGCGAACTCCTACAACAGCCTAGGCGCTCTCGCGAGGGTCCGCTGCGACTGGCCCGAAGCTGAGCGACTCATTTCTGAAGCGATCAAACGACTGGAGCGGCTACGTTCCTCGGCGACGCACGGTGGCTCCGCAATGCAGGAGTTGGCGACGGCATACTTCAATCTTGGTGATGTGTCGATGGCCCGGTACCGTGAGCGCGGCACGGAAGTAGATCGCCGTGAAGCCATGGCGCGGTTTCACCGGTCGATACAGATTGATCTGGAAAGGAACGGTAATACTGACGTCACCAAACGTCGTCTAGACGATTTGGAAGCTCGAGGCGAGCGAACGAAAGGCTCGGAGGGTGAGTAGTCGGGAGAAAGGAGGGGGCATGTGATGTGGTCGATCTTTCTCGCGTGTGCTGTTGGTTACGTCTTGGGAGTCGAATTGATTGTGTTCATTGTCGCACCCTTCGTCGGATACGATTTCGTGGGCATGGCAAGCAGTCTTGGAGTGGATGGCGCGAGAACACGCTGGATACTCATCCTTAGTCCCGCCGTTGTTGCCGTGCTAGGGGCGGTCGTGGCAGGCGCGATGATCGGCAGGGCGTATGAACGTACGGGGAGATATGACCTTTCGCACAGTGGATTCGTCGCAATGGTCGGCGGTCCAGTTCTCATCACGCACTACCTGGTGCTGGCCGGAGCATTGTTGATGTTCAGTGGAAGGTCTTCCTACGATCTGTGGGCGGAACAGTGTGGCAAGGAGCATGACAAACATATGGCTATTTCTAATAGCTCCGGTAATCGGGATTGGCTGTGGACTGTTTGCGTGTCTTATTGTCGGCGTGGCTAGTTCGAGTAGATGAGGCATGATAATCAGAAGTTGATCGAAGACATGCCTTTGCGCGTTGGCGCTCTTGGCGTTGAACGCGGGAGTGCGAGAGGGGGTGGTTTAGCGCCATGGGAATTGGAAGAGCCGAGAAATGGTCAGCCGCTACGTGTAACCGGGCAGAGCTTGACTTTGCCAGCAACGAAGGCGGGCGAAATCGTCGCGAACGGACGGGATGCGATGGCACTTGACTGATGCCTGGCCTGACGCGAAAATGTGACTATCGCTGGTTTTGATCTGCGTCTGCAGCCGGCGCAGGGCATGATTTCGTCGAGTCCGGTCGGTTCTCAGTGTAGGCTGACAGCGGAGTACACCATGAAGCGGTATCGCATCGAGTCGGGGGATATGAAGACGGTGGTCTTTGCCGATTCTCCCAAAGGCGCGGTTGAAAAGGCCCTAAGAGAACATCATAGACCCGACGCGAAGCTAGGTCGACTCATTGGAGTTCAAGCGTACGGCGAGGAGAAATACTACATCCTAACTGAACCATTCTTGGTGGAGTTCCGAGCCAAACTCGGACGGTTTCCAAAGCCGAGCGAGGATGCGCCCCCGGCAGTCCAGTTGGAATGGGGCTTGCGAGAAACAGGCATGACCGAGACTGAGTTGACACGAGATTTCATGTTGCACCTTATCGATCAAGGGAAGAACCCGTTCGAAGGAATGCCGGAGCGTTTACTCACTGACGCACGACGGGACTATCCAGACATAGTGGAACGTGCCTACACCAAGTTTGGCTTCCCGAGACCTAAGCGTTGGTGGAGGTTTTGGTGAATATGGCGCATAGCCCCTGCCGGCAGCATCGGCAGGAGTGGTCAGACGCAGCTGGACCGCCATGGGTATCAAAGCGACGGGAACGAGAATTTTCCAGGGAGCTGTAAGCGTTTGTTGTGATTGAAGATTCGGCGATTCCCGGTCGACACCTGCGTACAATCTGCGTACCCTCGAATATGTCACCGCAGGAAACCAAAAAGCCGAGGGCGCTAACCCTCGGCTTCTCAGCGGCGTAAGTGGCGGAGCCGACGAGACTCGAACTCGCGACCTCCGGAGTGACAGTCCGGTGTGCTAACCAACTGCACTACGGCTCCGCGCTCTTTTTGTTGGTGGGCGGTACTGGACTCGAACCAGTGACCCCCTGCGTGTAAGGCAGGTGCTCTAGCCAGCTGAGCTAACCGCCCCGCAGGCAGGGATCCAATCCGAATCGACCCTTGCCCCGCAACCGAGGAATGTTAGGGTACGCCCCCGCGGTCGTCAAGAGCGGGGCGCCAGCCCTGCTCGAGTCCCGCGAACGTCGTTTCCGACGCCCCACTCGCGCGTTCGCGGCCGATTCTCCGCTCGAAACCGCCCGGGAACAGCGGGTCGATGGCGACGAAGTATAGGTGGAATAAACGAGATTTTTTATCGAACAACAAAGTACTGAAAGACCACAGAGTTGTCAATTACGGGGGGCATCGGTCAGAAATCGATGGCTTGTAAGCCCTAAAGCGGAGTGTTTGCCAATAATTATGAGGAAATTTGGGGTGCGGGGCAGGCGGTGGCCAAAGGGGGTCTAGATTCTGAAGCTGAACCGGATTGATTTGGGGTGTTGGTATGGAATCAGATTCCTGACAATCACGGAAGAAAGACGATGTCGCGACCATTGAGAATAGAGTTCGCTGGTGCTGTGTATCACATTACAGCACGAGGGAATGAACGACGAGATGTTTTCTTCTGCGATGACGATCGATGAGCATTCCTAAAGACCTTGGAGCAAGTCTGTGAGCGATTTAACTGGTTGTGTCATGCTTACTGCCTAATGAGCAACCACTACCACCTACTGATCGAAACGCTGGGTGGGAACCTCTCTAAAGGCATGCGTCAATTAAACGGTGTCTATACTCAGTACGTTAACCGTACGCATGGCCGAGTAGGTCATCTATTTCAGGGCAGATACAAAGGGATCTTAGTACAGAAGGAGGCGTACCTGCTGGAGCTTGCACGTTACATCGTGCTCAATCCGATGAGGGCACGTATGGTACGCAAAGTGGAAAAATGGCCTTGGAGCAGCTATCCGGCCACGGTTGGCTTGGTTGAAAAGCCCAGATTGCTAATGATGGACTGGCTACTATCGAGCTTTAGTGAGAATCGCAGGGCAACGACGCAGGCGTATCGTACTAGACATTAATATCCATACATAAATCTGCCGCATACTTGGTATCGGGAAGTCCGACCGTATAGTAACAACAGAATTGAACTGCAAAGGATTGCATCATGCTCTCGGCAAGGATCGCCGAAGGGGATGTCGCGCCGGGATACAAACGCCAC
>JBDLIZ010000331.1:0-6385 GCA_039714615.1 Pseudomonadota bacterium
GGCGGAATGTTCGCCAACCCCAAAAACCTGTACCGCTTCTCTACCGCCCGCACCGTGTCCACCAACACCACTGCCTCGGGAGGTAATGCGTCCTTGTATGCGATGGATGAGTAGCACATTATTGTGAATTAGCTTCGGGTTCAAGCCTAAACACAGCTCGCCGATTATTAAACGTCTCGATATTAAGCCTTTTTTCACTTTTTGCCACGATACAGGTCACGGCGGCGTCACCCGTGACATTCACCGCTGTTCTCATCATATCCAGTAGTCTGTCTACGCCGATGATCAATGCAATGCCCTCCACCGGAAGACCCACTTGTCCAAGCACCATTGCCAGCATGACCAAACCAACCCCCGGCACACCCGCAGTACCAATGGAGGCTAGGGTTGCGGTTAGTATTACGGTTAGAAACTCGGATACACCCAGATCAATACCATAGACATTGGCGATAAAGACCGTTGCAACGCCCTGCATGATTGCAGTGCCATCCATATTGATGGTCGCCCCCAGAGGGATGGTGAAGGAAGCTATGGAATTATCCGCACCAAGGCGCTCCTTGACGTTCTTAAGGTTAACCGGAATGGTCGCGTTGCTGCTTGCCGTACTGAAGGCAAACAGCTGAACCGAGCGCATCTTGTAAAAAAACGACAGGGGATTCAAGCCGCCGACCAGCCTGAGTAACAGCCCATAAGAGAATGCTGCATGTATCAGTAGTGCCGATGCCACCACTAAAAAATACCCCGCCAGGGGCAGGATGATATCCAGACCCTCAGTAGCGAATGTCCTGGCGATCAAGGCAAACACGCCTACCGGGGCCAGTTTCATGATGATATCCACCATGTGCCCAATGACGACGTTTAGATCGTTGAAAAAATTGAGTACATGCTGTCCTTTTTTACCGGAGAGGGTAACGGCAATTCCAAATAGCAAGGCAAAGACGATGACCTGCAACATCCTTCCTTCACTCATCGCACGGAAAGGATTAGCGGGTACCATTTCGACTAATACCTGGCCCAGCGGGGGCGCCTCTTTTGCTTGAAAGGTAAAAGTCTCGGTACCGGCCTCAAATCCCTGCCCAGGCCCCACTACCGCGGCAAGTCCGAGTGCCAGGGTGACAGCGACGGCAGTGGTCGTCAGATACAGTGCCAGGGACTTGAGGCTGATGCGGCCCAGCGAGCTAATGTCTCCCAGTGATGTTACCCCCCCTACCAGTGAGACAAACACCAGCGGGACCACCATCATCTTCAGTGAGGCGACAAAGATAGCGCCCACGATATGAAAAACACCATCAACAAAAAAGTTCTGTATAAATACTGACTCCTTGAACAGTAGATTGATGAGAATACCAAGCAATGCGCCGACGCCCATCGCAATCATAATCTGAAAGGTCAAACTCTTTTTTTGTTTTGCCATACAATATCTTCCTACTTATGGTTTTACTCGATCAAATCATTAAAAATTCAAACTTACTCCGAGCACCAACCCTTGAACCTAGACAATTAAGGACCAACGGTCAGGATCAGTCGTCGGTCTGTTCGTTCGGTATATTGCCATTTGAGCAGGAGCAGGAGAAGATATACCCGCCTTTTTTAATCAGCTAAATTCAGGTGGTACAATGCCGTTCATCCACATCAAATCCCTGCCTTTCAAACAGGATTTCGATGCCGCTCTCGCGACCAAGACCATTAGTCAAGCCTTCTCGGAACAAATGAAGATCCCTGCCGAGCATATCTCCGTTACCTGGGAATATTATTATCCTGGCCACTATGCGCATAATAACGAGATCAGCGACATTCAGCCGGTGGCCTCTCATCCGCTGTTTATCGAGTTGCTCGCACCGGATTTTCATTCCGAAACCACGGTCGGGAAAATGCTAAAAAGTATTGCCGCCAACGTCTCCAAAAGTACCGGCATATCCAGCAACAATATTTTTATCCACTACCAGCAGGCCCACTCCGGGATGGTCTTTGACGATGGTGCCATAATCCACTGGTGAGAGCCGGTCGGATTTGTGAGGGCTTGTCTGCTAACCACCCTCTCCACCTATGGCTTTGGCCATACTGCAGCACTTCGACGTCAGAATAGTCCCTGAGAAGAGATGCGAATATTCTTCGTCAGAGGCTTGCAGTTGAGCATTATCCTGCTGTTCCTGTTGACCCTAACAGGCTATCTCGGAGAATCGTTTCGGTATTTCGAACTCACTTCCCATTTTAGGGTACAGTATCTTGTCCTCTCACTGCTCGTGATTCTTTTTTTTTGCTTTCAGATTACCATGGTGGATAGTGTTGGGTCTGCTCGCAGCAGCGATAAACGCCTACGAGGTCGTGCCGATATATTGGTCCCATAACGACCCACAGACCCTACCGCCAGGAACAAAACTCACCCTGCTACTTGCCAATGTTCAGAGATCCAACACCGAATATTCAAGGTTAATCGAAATCGTAGATGTGCATCGACCCGATCTCCTGGCCGTGGTCGAACCTGATACGACCTGGGTACAGGCCTTGGACATACTGACACCGCTCTATCCCCATCAGAAGATCGTGGCCAGGGACGATAGTTTTGGTATTGCACTCTACAGCCGTATTCCTTTTGACGGCGTAGAGGTAGTAGATCTGGGAAATACCGGCGTCCCGAGTATTGCTGCAAAGATACTGCTCGATAAAAAGGAAGTGACCATTTTAGCCACTCATCCTTTATCCCCACCGGCCAAACTAAACTATGACCGCAGAAACAATCAACTCTCGGCCATCTCCACTTATATTCGCGCCCTACCCGGTTCCAAGATCATCATCGGTGACCTCAATGTCACCCTGTGGTCGGTCTATTTCAGCAGGCTCCTGCACGAATCCGGACTGGTGAACACACGCCAAGGACACGGGATACTAGCGACTTGGCCCACCTACCTGCCATTAATGATGATTCCCCTGGACTACTGCCTGGTCAGCCCGGATATCATGATTAAAAACATCGCCACATTACCGAATATCGGCTCGGACCATCTACCCTTGTTGGTCAAGCTGGAAATTTAGGAGCCTGCCGGACTTAGGACGATCTACTGCGGAAAAGCCGGATTTGGACAGATTTGTCGATCCTTTTCGTTACACGCTACCGCTATTCACCTCAAACGATCGACAAATCTGCCTCAGACCGTCTTTCCCTCGCTACGATCACCTAAGTCCGACAGGCTCCTAGAAACTGTCCCTGATAAATACCGGCCAAAACCTTTCAGAACAGACTCAGTTGTTGCTGCCGGATCTCTCCACCCTCCATAGCTTGAATGTTCGATACGCACACACCCAACAACCGAACCTTACGGCGGCCGGCTTCGGTCTTTCTCAATAGCTCAGGGAGTTGAAGAGAAAGCTCCTCGATGCAGTGCACAGGGGTATTGAAGGTCCTGCTTCTAGTGATCTGTTCGAAATTGTCATACTTGACCTTGATCGACAAGGTCCTGCCGGCCAGCCGCTTGCCTTGCAAATCGCTCGACACCTGTTCAGCCAGTGCCTGCAGATGCACGAGCATAGTCGATATATCACCGATATCCTGTTCGAAGGTCTTTTCGGAACTGAGCGACTTGCGCTTGCGCCGAGTCACCACCGGTCGATCATCGATCCCCCGGGCCACCTCGTAGTAATAGGCACTCTGCTTTCCAAACAGCCTCTGAAGACGATACAGTGGGATAGCCTTTAAATCCGCACCGGTATGGACCCCAAGCCCCTTCATCCGAGACTCGGTGGCCTTGCCTATACCATGGAATCTACCGATGGGCAATCGTTCGACAAATTCGGGGCCTTCCGCTGGTGTGATGACGAACAATCCGTCTGGTTTATCCATATCCGAGGCTATCTTAGCCAGAAATTTATTATACGACACCCCGGCAGAGGCCGTCAGATCGGTACCTGCTCTTATCTCCCGCTTGATGTCTTTCGCCAATCGAGTCGCCGAACCGTCGAAGGCTTGGGTGTGAGTAACATCCAGATAGGCCTCGTCCAAGGACAGAGGCTCGACCAGTGGGGTATAGACATGAAAAATCTCCCGGATCTGCCGGGAGACCCCGCGATAGACCTCGAAGCGGGGACGTATAAAGACCGCATGAGGACAAAGCCGACGAGCCTGCGCGGCGGGCATGGCCGAATGAATACCGAACTTGCGCGCCTCGTAGTTACAGGCGGCAACTACCCCCCGGCCGTCCGGTGAACCACCCACCACCACGGGCTTACCTCGGTAATGCTCAAAATCACGCTGCTCCACCGAGGCATAAAAGGCATCCATATCGATATGAATGATTTTGCGTAGCCTTGCTACCTGCGGTGAATCGCTCATGTAGGATTATTAACATCTATCCTGATACCGGGGATGTCGAGCTAACTCAATATATTCAAACACCGGATCTAACAATAACGCTATAAAAAGTTGCGAGCTATAAAACTAAATAGTATTTAAAAACCCCTAAAGACTCTAGGCTAATATCAAACATAAAATAATAAGTTGATATAAAACAAAAAGATAAAGAATTTATCAACGGCCTGTTAATCAATTGGCAAGCATATTGCGTTTTTCAGATGCGAGTGTCATTTCTATACTTCACTGTTTTATAAATTAGGGTAGAACTGTGCATATACCTTACTTAGTGACCCTCACTATACTATGCACAACACTGAGTTCTAGTACTTCAGTAATCGCGATTGTCAATTTCGTGTATTCGTCGACTCAGCGCCTTGTCAGGACAAAGCCATTACATGGCAAATAGGAGCATACCCATGAAACCGCTTCAACTCAAACATCAATCCAATAAAATCGTAGATCGACACCCCCAAATCGGTGTAATTGCCAAGGTTACTGGCGCAGCCGCCGTAGCTCTAACGCTGAATGGTTGTCTATTGACAAGCCCGTACTGGAATCAAGTGTTTGCCAATCACACTGCAAAAGTTCCCATTCAAGCATTTACACAGAACAAATCCAAGCAAGTGAAGTTCGAATGCGCCAAAGCAAATCACGGTGGTTTGTATCCACCAGATGCCCCGGCCAAATGGGTACTGGTTGAGAAAGTCAGTCCTCAAGGACAAGCCTTGCTGGATCCCCGGGGGCAGAAAGTCTATGGCGCGAGCACATCGACCACGCTACCCGCGGAGTGCTGGCGACACGATGGTTTGACCGACCAATGGTACGCTGCTATTCGCGCCACTCAGGTTTCCGGTGAAGGCGATTCCGTTGGAAGCCTTGTTAAATTCAAGACTTTCAATAAGATTGGGCTTGAATGCCTGGGCCGCGAAAACGGCAAAAACACCAGCTGGGGCGGTTGGATTGGTAAGGGCTGCACCAAGACCTACTCCAACTCGAACTCGAATATACCTTACGTAATCTTCCGAGCAGAAGCTTAACGGGAAATGAGGGGTCGCGAATCGTGGCTTTGTTGATATCACACGACCGAGTCTGCCGGGCAGAGTAGCAAAGCCCGGCAGACTAAGACAGGAATCCACAAAATGAACAGTAAGTCGATCGCTGGAACAGCATGTGGTCTACTAGTATTAGCAATCGTAATCACCTTCAGTCCGCCGTGGAGCCGAGACAACATTGCATTAAAAGTTTCGGAAACTCAGGCGGATAATCACTCAACAGCTGGTTCAAGGATTTTGGAGCCTGAAGTAACCGCCCCGCCGATTGTTGGCTCGTGGACCCTTCCGAGCTTCGATGACCGTATCCCGGATTCAGAGGTGGAGAACCAATCTAGGTTGGAGTTGAAAATTGAACCCAACGATGAAATAGATGAGCAAATTGCCGCATTCGACGTCGCACCGATCTTGGAGCCAAGCCCAGGCGAAATTGTTAATTACAACTCGATCAACTCCAGCGACGAGATCATCAACGGCCAACCCAGTCGCGATCAAATCGCATCCAACCTTGATATCCGCTTTTTCGCTGAAGCCTACGAGGGCGGCTGGGCCAGCGAAACGGAAGCGGAGCTAAACCAACTATTTGCGGAGACCGGTCTTGAAGGTAGCCAACTCATGGAAGCGGCATGCCGAACAACGCTGTGCCGAATCGATGTTACCCATGCCGATAGCGAGGCCGAAGAACGATTCATTGCCACCTTCGCCAACAACGCCCGCTTCGTCAATAACGACCAGACTGGTTTTTATCATCGCCGCGTCGACTACAACGGCATCCCGCAAACCCTATTCTTCTGGGCCCGACAGGGGCATATCTTGCATGATCCATAGGGTCAGATCCCAATACTGTCATCCACTACGCCACCCTGGACGCGACCGAGCATGGCCTTTGACCGACATTCCGCACATCCTTCAGCCGTTTCCGGAATATAGCCCTTCATAGCGCTCTCCCAGCAACTTCAGCAAAGCCGCATGGTATTGGTTCAAATTC
>JBDLIZ010000332.1:0-6359 GCA_039714615.1 Pseudomonadota bacterium
AGCGTGATTCACCTAGCAGATGAGTCGGTCTATCGAACAAAATGCACTTGAATTCAACTCGTTGATAGTAGAATGGAGTGGTCAACTGCGGAATCTAGGATTATCCTATGTTCGCAACTTTTACTTTCGTTCTCCCCTGCCAGTCTGGCAATTTCTGTCACCTGGGATTCAGATATCCGATAACCGACTTCTGCCAGACTTAATATGATGGGCATGACCTCATCAATGAAACCGTTCTTCATAGTTCACGATTCACCCGCAGACTCTCGTTCATCTATGCAAAATTTGTGTTTTTCGGTTTTTCTCATTGACTTACCTGTAATAACCGAAATGCGCATATATTGACCAGGAAAAGCATCCATACTGCTGAAATCTGTGGCGCTTCATGCACAGAGTGGTCCCTAACCATATATTGAACCTGCCTTATTCATGCCGGACACATTAGAAAGTCACGAGGAATGACCGGTTGGAAATCACCCGACACTGAGTACAAGTCTTTCCCAGGGCGGTCCGGCGGCGGCCAGCTGCGCCGCCAACCGTGAAGGATCGAAGCGTCCGTATACACTCGAATCATCCCACACATGCAGCGATTCGCGCATTAGATCAAGATGGAAACGACCGCCCCCGGTCACCGCAAGCTCGGAACGATCCACGACCAATTTCTCATCGCCCTCCCAGCGGTGAGGTAGGCCCTGCTCCGAGAGAAAGCGTGCGAGGATCTGATTGTGATAGCGGCACTCGATCGCGGTGGCGCACAGTATGTAATCCCGAGCAGCCAACCTAAGTTGCAGAAACTTGCCCTCCATCGGCACATCATCTGCCATCGGTGTCGGATAGATCAGGACCAGGCTACGCATACCGCCCCTCCTTTGCAGACACAGGCGGTCGCAATCGTCAGCAGGGTGTCGTCAGTGAAGTCGAGCCCCAACATGGCATGGCCGCATGCCGATAAGACACTGGTCAACAGACCCATTCCCATCGCAAGGTTGGGCACATGCAATTCCGGCGTCAGCTCAATCCTACCGAGCACCCGACGATACGCTGGGAACAGATGCCGCTCCACGGTGGAATACAGGGGCGACATCCTATTGAAGAAACACCGCTTCTCAATGCAGAATGGACTCGGGATCCATGGCATAGCGTCGCTCGATAAAGCGGTTCGTCTTCGCCAGATCGAAGGCCGCCGGATCGAACTCATCGCCTACCCATTCGCGCATCTGTTCATAGTCATCGCTGGCGGGATCAGCGAGGGTCTCCAACAGTGATTGATAACCCCAGGGGCCGCCAGAGTCTTCCGGCGGACAGGCGCGCTCACCTTGGATGCAAATCGCCGACGGGGCCTCCTTATCGAACGGAAGGATCTTCTCGAGCTGAATCTTGTGCCGCCAGCCGTCGCCGAAATCGTATTCGTACACCAACGAATCTTTTTCCTGCTGTAGCAAATCGGACAGACGGTATTTACCCTCACTCTCTATCTCTTCATCGAGACCAAACGGATCCTCCTGTTGCGAGGCCATACCGTAGAACACCCCTCCTTGCTCGAACTGGTGGAGATGGCAATTGAACCACCCCATCGCATCCTGCAATATCGAGTGCAGGCTATCGAGTTTGATGTCGTTTATCACCAGCAGACGGCGCCAGATGGGCGGTCGCACATCCATCAGTTCGACCTTGATTTGGTAGATCTTTTTTTGCTTGGCTGACATTTTCAGTTACCTCGTTTCCACTCGAACGGCCTATATTAGCCAATTTTGCTGTGACTGGGCGATCGCCCTACAATACCCGTCTACCCCACCTCCGCCAATCCGTGACAACCCGATGACCGAGAACACTTGTTTCTACCAAGATCCTTTCGTATTCGATATCGAACAGCTCCACGCCCTCGCCTCCGAACAAACGGTGCGCGACGGCTTGAGCGATTTCAAGAACAATTGCGTCACCTGGGCCGAGGTGGAGGGCAATCTGCTGAGCGCCACGGTAGAGGACAGCGGAACCGAGAACGCACTGACATTGGAGATGCGTTACGACGGCGACGGCAATCTGCTCGCCGACTGCCAATGCGGGCGGAACAACGGCGAATTGTGCCGCCACGGCGTGGCGGCCCTGTTCGCCTATTCGACACGCGTCGGCTCACCCAAGGAGCTGTTGAGCGCGGGTGAGAGCGCCATCGAAGAGCGAATGCAGAGTGCCCGCGCCGAGGTGCGTACCGAACACCTCTCCGGCGAGCCGGCCTTCGGCGCATGGCGCGCCTGGTCACTGACCAGCACCACCCACTTTCCGCGCCGTTACAACGTCCATATCCGTTCGTTAACCAGGCGGGCCAACTACTGCAGTTGCCCCGATTTCGCAGTCAACCAACTGGGTACCTGCAAGCATATCGAGGCGGTGCTGCACGGATTGAAAAAACGCCCGGACTACGAGGCATTGAAACGCAGTTCAGCACCTTCCCCCTACATCTACCTCGATTGGGAAACCGAGCAGGCGCCTGGCATAAGACTCCATCGCCCCACTGGGAACAACAATACCGAACTGGCCAACCTGCTCAACGGCTATTTCGACGACGTTGGTAACTTTCGCCTCCAGATACCCGAGGACTTTCTACGTCTCGCCGATCAATTGAGCGGCACTGAGGAGATCGACATCGGTGAAGACGCCTTGAGCCATGCACGGCGTCTCGCCGAGCAAGCGGCCCATGAGCTGCGCGCCGAACAGATCCGCACCCAGATCAACACGTCGGGCGGACGCATACCCGGGGTACGCGCCCGGCTCTATCCCTATCAGATCGAGGGCATTGCCTTTCTCGCCGCCAATGGTCGCGCACTGCTGGCAGACGACATGGGGCTAGGTAAAACCCTACAGGCCATCGCGGCGTCGATCTGGCTAGGTGAAAACGCCGCTGCAGAACGCACCCTGATTATCTGCCCGGCCTCACTGAAGCACCAGTGGGCACGGGAAATCGAACGCTTCAGCGATGCCCCGCTGCAGATTATCCAGGGAAGAGCGGAGGAACGCAGTGTGCAGTACCGGCGCGGAGCGGGTTTCTATATCGCCAACTATGAGCTGATTCTGCGCGATGTAAGCGTCATCAACGAGACCCTGCGTCCCGATCTGATAATCCTTGACGAGGCGCAACGGATTAAAAACTGGCGCACCAAGATTGCCTCGGCGGTAAAGCTGATCCCGTCACGTTACGCCTTCGTGTTGAGCGGCACTCCATTGGAGAACCGGCTGGAGGACCTCTACAGCCTGATGCAGGTGGTCGACTCCCATGTACTTGGCCCACTATGGCGATACAGGGTCGATTTCCACGTCACGGATGACAGAGGCAAGGTGCTGGGTTATCGCAATCTGTCGGAATTGCGCCGTCGGTTGAATAAGGTGATGTTGCGCCGTGACCGTCGACTGGTGCGCGACCAACTACCCGATCGAATCACCCAACGAATCGACGTGGAGCTGACGGAAAAACAGTGGGAGCTGCACAACTCGGCGATGACGGCTGCAGGCACCATCGCCAATATCGCCAAATGGCGCACTCTCACCCCGAGCGAAAGCAATCGGCTGATGGCGGCGCTGCAAGCGGCGCGCATGGCCTGCGACGCTGCCGGGCTGGTCGACAAAGAGACCAAGGACTCGCCGAAGCTGGACGAACTGGCCAACCTGCTTGAGGAGCTGTGCGTCCAATCGGGCCTGAAGGCGGTGATATTCTCTCAGTGGGAGCGCATGACCCAGATGGCGGAGCAACGGGTGCGTTCCCTCGGGCTGGGCTGCGTCAGACTACACGGTGGTGTTCCCACCGCCAAGCGTGGCGAATTGATGGACCGCTTCCGTGACGATGATTCGATCCAGGTCTTCATCTCCACCGATGCCGGGGCCACTGGCCTGAACCTGCAAGTGGCCTCGATATTGATCCATCTGGACATCCCCTGGAACCCGGCGGTATTGGAGCAGCGCAACGCCCGGATCCACCGGCTGGGGCAAAAAAGCAAGGTTCAGATTGTGCTGATGGTCGCCGCCGGCGCCTACGAGGAGTCGGTGTTCAATATGGTGGAGAGTAAGCGCAACCTGTTCGAGAACGTGGTTGAGAGCGATGCCAGTGAAGATGTGGTGGGGGTTTCGAAGAAACTGATGGAGGTATTGCTGGCCGATCTCAACAAAGAGAGCGGCGAAGCAGTTCTCCCCCAGGCGGAAGCGAGCCGGACGGCCGAAGAAGTTAGTCAGTCCGTGCTCGATGAGCTAGAACAAACCGCACCCAGCAGTGTAGCGATCGACACCAACAAGATCGTCGAACGTTGGAGTGATGAAACGGCGAGCAAGGTACGCGATGTAATCGTTGCACTCCAACATGCCTTTGGCGCTCGCATCGAGCGGATTCTCGGTGCGGGAGGCGGTCTGATGACAGTGCTCGACCGGATCGACGATCAGGACGAACAGACTGCCGTTGAGCTCTCCGACAGGGTTCCGGTGGCCCTTGTTGATCCTCGCACCTTGAAAAGCCTGAATCGTCTCGGCGCAGCCTCACCAGTGGCCGAATCGGACACCCTGTTCGAAGCGCCTCCGTCCATCGCCAACCAACCACTGCTGCTGCAACAGGCACGTGAAAAGATCCACGCCGGCCAACTGCTGATCGAGCAGGAGTGCCTCGGTCCCGCCGTGGAACTGCTGTGCAACGCCCTGCTCGCCACCGCAGCCCATCTGGCAGGAGACGAGAGCCCGCCCGACCCGCAACGGGCCGGGGTCTGGCTCTATGGCGAGCTGATGCCGAAGGGTACGATCGACACCCACCAAGCGACCCTGCTGAGTCGCGGTCTCACATTGCTTCAAAGTGGCGGAAAACTGCCCGAAACGATGGTTCAGGAGTTGGCGGCGGACGCCGAGGTTTTCTTAAACGCCACTGAAGCCTCACCATAAAACCTCACAACAACGAACTGATTCAAACATACATCCTTATGCACTTCCCGATATGAGTGATTATTCCCAAACAAACGCGCACTCAAGGGAACTGAAGATAACGCATGGTACTGTACCGTCAGTGTACCTGCGTTCCCTCAACGGCATTGAAAGAGGGAGGGATAGCTCGGTATCTCATTGTTTTATGTCGATAAATTGGTGAGCCATGAAGGATTCGAACCTTCGACCAATGGATTAAGAGTCGTGACAGGAAATCCTTAGGCCTTATTTTTCAATGAGTTACCGTGATACCCGTTGCCCAATTTGCATTACTTTGCACAACAATGCACAACTCATTCACGCAAAATTCACGCATAGTGAGAAAATCTTCAGCTGGTATGTATCGAGGGATTAGAGCCCTCGATATTTTAAGTATTTTCAATAGGTTTCAGATGTACAACATCCCGATCATGTCTTCTGGTTACAAGCAGAGACAACTTCTGAGTGCCCTAAAAACCCCTATACACTCATCGTCCTTGGCAGCAATACCTCGATTGCGCAAACCATGTCTAAAAGGGTTGTTGCGCAGTGCGCCACACGCTACACTTTACAAATGATCAAGTCATTCCTGCACAAGGGATTGAAACGCTTTTACGAGACTGGCTCGAAGTCCGGCATTCAACCCCAGCACGCAAGGCGCTTGACGATGCAACTAACTGCCCTGGATACTGCGACATCGATCGAGGACATGGATATCCCTGGTTTCAAGCTGCATGTACTGAAGGGGCAAGACAAAGGCCGCTGGTCTATCTGGGTGAACGGAAACTGGCGCATAACGTTTGAGTTCCGTGACGGCCATGCCTATGTTCTGGATTATGAGGACTACCACTAATGCCTATGCACAACCCACCGCATCCTGGCGAATTCATCCGCGAGGTCTACTTGGAGCCCAATGGCATCACGGGCAGACAACTTGCGGCCAAGCTCGACGTCGCTGCTTCCACGCTCAATCGCGTGCTGCAGGGCAATAGCGGTATCAGCCCTGAAATGGCACTGCGCCTATCCAAAGCACTGGGACGATCTCCTGAGAGTTGGCTGGCCATGCAAGACAACCATGATCTGTGGCAGGCGCGCCAGACAGTGAACCTTGATGCAGTTGAGAGCATAGATTTTCGTGCTGCATGACCAGGCTGTAACAGCCAGCGCTCTGCGGCGAAAACCCGGATACTCGGCGGCGGAGCTGACGAAGCTCATCGAAGCGGCGGAAAGTGTGTGTGATCGCGGTGAAGGAAAACCGGAACTGGTGGTTTTGCGTCGACTGAACATCGGATAGCTCACGCAAAATTCACGCAAAAGAAAAAAGGGTTAGCGGTTACTAACGCGCTAACCCTTTGATACTGGTGGGCCATGAAGGATTCGAACCTTCGACCAATGGATTAAGAGTCCACTGCTCTACCAGCTGAGCTAATGGC
>JBDLIZ010000333.1:0-6353 GCA_039714615.1 Pseudomonadota bacterium
GCCTTGACCGAGTCCGGTTTTTCCGCCTGGTAAAGGATATCACAGGCCTCAACCGCACTGAGCCAGAGCTCATTTTGCAATGCTTCATCCAGTACAGTACGAGTCTGATCCCAGGCCTCATCGGTGCGATCCAGATCCAGCAGGATATATCCGCTCTCCAGGATCAGACTGAGACGCTGTTGAACGGGCGCATCTATCGATAGGGCAGCGAGCGCCTGCCGTTTTTCGCCCAGGCTTAGCTCAAGCAGTTTGCTCGATTTCACCGCGTCTTCGGAACACTCGCTTTCGCCAAGAAAGGTCTCTGATTCCAGATACTTCACAATAGTCTCACTCTCTACCTAAATATTTGAATGGCCCTAGCTATTGGGTCAGGTAAAGGCCGCTTCAAGACGGTCTTCCCAATTATCCGGCGTGTCCGAAAAGGGTGGTTTTACGTCGATGCGGAAAAACATCTCTGTCTTTTTACGTTCCTTTACAACCTCTAGAAGCTCCTCAAAGGTTTCGACATCCGGGTTTTGCATCATCACTTCACTTAGGTGCAACATGAGTTTGGCCTTCTCGCTTTGCTGGCAGTTTTATATTGCCCGATAATTTCGCAGTAATTAGCTCGGGTATTGCTATTGAACATCAAGTTTGATTTTCGTTCAAGCTTACCTATGGAGTTCTTGAGGTTTATTTCCACCTATCCCTGGATAGGGGGTGATTTAGAGCATTGATATATACTAAATGTCATAAGTTATTCTTATTGCAGTATTTTGTATGATTTTTGGCATTAGAAATTTACATTATCGCAATTAGGAATATCCCTAATGGGATAGTAGTTGGAAAACAAATCCCCCCCATCGGAAGGATATGGTCATTCATTAGGAACTTCTAAAATTTGGCCCCTACTGGAAGCAGGTACCCTGCCTGTGTAGGTTTCGGATTGCAGGTCATCTGGCCATATCCTATGCTCGGCCCCTGGCCGGCCTCAGACCCTAAGGATTTATACTGGCCAAAGACCCTAATAAACGACCATTTGGAGAAAGAGTGATGGCAAAACAGATGCATGATACCCCCATGCTTGATCAGCTGGAGAGTGGCCCCTGGCCCTCTTTCGTGACTGGCCTCAAGCGACTCGCTAACGACAACGACATTATGGTTGACCTGCTTGGTCAGTTGGAGACCTCCTACCAGACCAAAAAAGGCTACTGGAAGGGTGGCACCGTTGGTGTTATCGGTTACGGCGGTGGCATTATCCCCCGTTTCACCGAGCTGAAGGACGAGAACGGCAAACCCGTTTACCCTGCTGCTGCTGAATTCCACACCCTGCGTGTCATGCCGCCTCCAGGCATGCATTACGATACAGGCACCATGCGCAAGTTCTGTGATATCTGGGAGAAATATGGTTCCGGCCTGATCGCCTTCCATGGCCAGTCCGGTGACATCATGTTCCAGGGTTGCTCTACTGCTAATGTGCAACCGGCGTTTGATGAAATCAATGAGATGGGCTTCGACCTGGGTGGCGCCGGTCCCGCCGTGCGCACCGGCATGTCCTGTGTGGGTGCCGCACGCTGTGAGAACTCCTGCGTAGACGAAGGCCGCACCATGCGCATGCTGGTGAACAACGCCCTCGACGACATGCATCGTCCCGCTCTGCCCTACAAGTTCAAGTATAAGGTTTCCGGTTGCCCGAACGACTGCATGAACTCCGTGCAGCGCGCTGATCTGGCGACCATCGGTACCTGGCGTGACGACATGAAGGTCGATCAGGAAGAGGTCAAGAAGTTCGTTGGCGAGCGTGGCCGCAAATATGTCATCGACAACGTGATCACCCGTTGTCCGACCCAGGCCCTGTCGCTGAACGATGACGACACCCTGGCGGTGGACAATCCTTCATGCGTGCGCTGCATGCACTGCATCAATGTCATGAACAAGGCGCTCTCTCCCGGTGACGATAAGGGTGTGACCCTGCTCTGCGGTGGTAAGCGTACCCTGAAGATCGGTGATCTGATGGGCACCGTCATCGTGCCTTTCCACAAGCTGGAGACCGATGAGGACTTCGAATGGCTGGAAGAGCTGGCTACCGAGATCCTCGACTTCTTCGCGGAGAATGCGCTGGAGCACGAGCGGACCGGTGAGATGATCGAGCGTATCGGTCTGGTCAACTTCCTGGAAGGTGTCGGCCTCGAGGTCGATCCGAATATGATTAGCCGTCCGCGCATGAATCCTTACTTCCGCTCTGATGACTGGGACGAGGAAGCAGCCAAGTGGGCAGAGCGTCAGGCTTAAACAATCTCTCTGGCTGCCTTGCATAAGGCAGATTGAATGGGGGCACCGGGCTGGCCCGGTTGCCCCTAAAAACGAATCAAATACCCTAATATTTAGGAGGTAAGCATGTCAGAACCTCGTATGCCGGACGAAACTGGTGTTCCAGAGATGGAGCCCTACTTGCACCCCGTCCTCAAGAAGAACTATGGTCAGTGGGCCTGGCACGAGCGTCCTCGTCCTGGTGTTCTGCATCATGTCGCCAAGAGTGGTGATAGCATCTGGACCGTTCGCGCTGGTACCCAGCGTCAAATGGACCTCTACACCATCCGCAAGCTGATGGATATCGCCGATGAATTCGCTGAGGGCTATGTCCGTTTCACCATTCGCTCGAACATTGAGTTCATGGTGAGTGAGGAATCCAAGGTTCAGCCGCTGATCGACAAGCTGGAGTCCGAAGGCTTCCCGATTGGTGGTACCGGTAACTCGGTCTCCATGATCTCCCACACTCAGGGTTGGTTGCACTGTGATATTCCGGGTACTGACGCCTCGGGTGCCGTGAAGGCGCTGATGGATGATCTTCACCATGAGTTCACCCATGAGGAGATGCCAAACCGCGTGCGTATGACGACCTCCTGCTGTCAGATCAACTGCGGTGGCCAGGGTGATATCGCGATCAATATCCAACACACCAAACCACCCAAGATCGATCATGATCAGGTTGGTAATGTGTGTGAGCGTCCTACGGTTGTGGCGCGTTGCCCGGTTGCCGCCATCCGTCCCGCGATGGTCAACGGCAAGCCTTCCCTGGAAGTGGATGAGAAGAAGTGTATCTGCTGTGGTGCCTGCTTCCCACCCTGTCCGCCGATGCAGATCAATGACCCGGAACACTCCAAGTTTGCGATCTGGGTGGGTGGCAAGAACTCCAATGCCCGTTCCAAGCCGACCTTCCACAAGCTGGTTGCTTCCGGTGTGCCGAACAATCCGCCGCGCTGGCCTGAGGTCTCCAAGGTCGTCATGCAGATCCTGAATGCCTACAAGGAAGACGCAAAAGATTGGGAGCGCATTGGTGAGTGGGCTGAGCGTATCGGCTGGCCGAAGTTCTTCGAGAAGACTGGATTGCCTTTCACCAAATACCACATCGATAACTGGCGTGGTGGTCGTGACAATCTGAACGCTTCCGCGCATATCCGTTTCTAAGTCGGCTTAACGCTTGAGTTTTCAACAGGAAGGTTTTAACTGATGAAATTTGCGATTCAGGTAAATGAAGGCCCGTATCAGCATCAGGCAACTGATTCTGCCTATCAGTTCGCTAAGGCGGCGCTGGATGCCGGACACGAAATCATGCGTGTCTTTTTCTATCACGATGGTGTGAACAACGGCACCAATCTGACAACCCCTCCGCAGGATGATCGGAATATCGTCAACCGCTGGTCCGAGCTGGCCAAGGCGCACGATCTCGACCTGGTGGTCTGCGTCGCCGCGGCACAGCGCCGCGGGATCGTCGATGAGGGTGAAATGCAACGTAATGGCAAGAGTGCGCAGAACATCGCTGACGGTTTCCGGATCTCCGGTCTTGGTCAGTTGGTCGAAGCGGGCATTCAGTCCGAGCGTCTCATGGTTTTCGGTGATTGAGGTAAGAGGTTGAATCATGTCTGAAAAAATCAAAAAGTTCATGTATCTCAACCGGCGGGCTCCCTATGGGACCATCTATGCCTGGGAGTCGCTGGAAGTCGTGTTGATCGGTGCTGCATTTGACCAGGACGTCAGTCTGGCCTTCCTGGATGATGGCGTATATCAGCTGCTCAAAGGTCAGGATACGTCGGGGGTTGAGATGAAGAATTTCTCTCCGACCTATAATGCCCTTGGGGATTACGATGTCACCAAGCTCTATGTTGAGAAGGAGTCTCTGGAAGAGCGTGGTTTGACGCTTGAGGATCTGATGCCTTTAACCTACGAAGATGAAGATGATGACTGGGCGGAGAAGGATTCGATTCGTGTAGTGAGTCGTGCTGAGTTAGCCAGCATCATGGACGAACAAGACGTCCACTTCAGTTTCTAAGGCGGAGTTAAGCGCATGAGTACTTTACATACTGTCAATAAATCGCCCTTTGAGAAAAGTTCACTGTCTAGTTGTCTTGGCTACGCCACTGAGGGCAGTTCGGTCCTGATGTACGAGGATGCTGTCTATGGAGCAATCAAAGGTACGGCCATTGCCGATAAAATGAGCGCTGTAAATGGCGTTAAATTTTACGTGCTTGGGCCTGATCTGAAGGCGCGCGGTGTTGCTGAGGAGAAGCTCGCCGATGGCATTGAAATTGTGGACTATGCCGCGTTTGTCAGCATGGCGGTTGAAAACGACAAGGTTCAGGCCTGGGTCTGATCCAGGTTATCTGAACAAACATTTAATTCAATTATTGGAGAAATATTATGCCTATCGAAGTAGATGGTAAGACCTTTGAGACTGATGAAGAAGGCTATCTGGTTAACCTGAGCGAATGGGTGCCCGGTATTGCTGATGTCATGGCCAAAGAAGACGACCTCGAGTTGACCAGCGAACACTGGGAGATCATCAACTTCCTGCGTGAGTACTACGAAGAGTACCAGATCGCCCCGGCGGTACGTGTACTGACCAAGGCGGTTGGTAAAAAGCTGGGTAAAGAGAAGGGTAACTCCAAGTATCTCTACTCCCTGTTCCCCTATGGTCCTGGCAAGCAGGCCTGTCGTTTCGCGGGTCTTCCCAAGCCGACCGGCTGCATCTAAGCAGTAGTAATGTGACCGGAAGGCAATTGAATTGTCTTCCGGTCAGAAGTCACCGACCCGAGAGGACCGCAGGAAGATGTCAACTGTCTACGCGTTGCTGTTTATCGTAGCGACACTCGTTCTGGTATTTGGCCTGGCGCGTAAAATCGCCCAGTACGCCAAAACACCTGCACCACTAAAGATTCCAACCACTCCGGCACCTGTGACACAGACCGGTGTGGTACTCCGCATGTTCCGTGAAGTGGTGCTCTTCGAGAGCCTCTTCAAGAGCACCAAATGGACCTGGATATTCTCCTGGATGTTCCATATGGGTCTGTTTCTGGTCCTGCTACGCCATGTTCGATATTTCATAGATCCCGTCTGGCTGCCCATTGAGCTGATTCAACCGTTTGGTAAATACGCTGCGTTTGCCATGGTCGTGGGTCTGCTGGGTCTGCTGGCGAGACGCGTTTTAGTCGACCGTGTGCGTTACATCTCTGCACCTTCCGATTTTCTCTGGCTGCTACTGCTGATTGTCATTGGTTCAAGCGGGCTGATGATGACCTTCGTTGTGCATACCGACATTGTCATGGTTAAGGATTTCTTTACCGGATTCTGGATCTTCAGCGGTGGAGACCTGCCGATGGACCCCGTACTGTTGCTCCACCTGACCATGGTCGCGGTACTGATGCTGCTATTGCCTTTCAGTAAACTGCTACACATTCCAGGTATCTTTTTTAGCCCGTCAAGAAATCAGGTGGATAATCCGCGCGAGCAGAGGCACCTGTCTGAATGGGCTAAAAAGTTTGAAGAATCCTAAATTAATCGCTTGGCCGATGAGGGCTGCAAATGGCTAAAGCTGTATCATTCGAAACACCGGAACTCAAAGAAATTATTGAGGTTCCGAAGTTAGTTGAAGGCTCCATGGAGCACATTAAGTGCTTCGTGGCCAAACCTGATCACAACGAACCTCTTGGTTTCCCCGGTGAGAAAGTGGACAACTGGCAAGATGTCGCCATCGCAAAGATGGGCGATCTGCTGAGCCGCTACCGTTCATTCCAGGTCTACCTGGATGCCTGCGTGAAATGTGGTTCCTGCACTGACAAATGCCACTATTTCATCGGCACCAAAGATCCAAAGAATATGCCGGTCGGACGGCAGGATCTTCTCCGGAAGGTCTATCGCCGTTACTTCACCTTTGCGGGTAAATATTTCCCCAAACTGGTGGGCGCAGCAGATCTGACCGACGAAGTGCTGGATGACTGGTACAACTATTTTCATCAGTGCTCGCAATGCCGTAGGTGTTCGGTATTCTGCCCATACGGCATAGATACCGCTGAGATCTCCATGGCGGCCCGCGAGAT